>CAZLOO010000479.1:0-2032 GCA_964561055.1 uncultured Halobacteriales archaeon | reverse complement strand
GCAAGAATCTGGTTGATAATACCGACGACGATACCGACGCCGATCGCGATCAGCCAGGCGACGAAGTAGTCGGAATCGAAGGCCGCATCGGTCACCGCGCCGATGCTGAAGCCGGCGCCGATGTTGTCCTCCTCCATCATCCGGAGCACGCCGGCCGGGATGATGTAGCCCGCGGCGAGGAACCCGAGCACGGAGATCAGCCCGAGCACGAGGCCGATGATGCCCGCGCCGGCACCAGGATTCCCCCCCTCAACGGCGCCGGCCAGCCCGACGGTGATCGCAATGAAAAACAGGATCAGCGGCACCAGCGCGTACACGAGCGAGACGACGAACGTCTTCAACCCGTCGACGATCTGGCCGCCGATATCCTCGGTGATGGCTGGCGGCTCGGCGTCCTGTCGGACGCCGGCCAGCCCACACCGGGCCGCGTAGCCTAGTATCCAGAAAATCGGTACGATGAGGAACGAGAGGAACAACACCCCACCGCCGATGGCGATGCGTTTAATCCCACCGTCCCCCTCGAGGGGGAACGAGATTGCGTCTCCCAACATCGTGTCGGACTCGGATAGGTCCGGCTAAATACCTGTCGGCAGTTGGACGGATACTTAGCGGAACTCTTCGCCCATCGGGTCCTCCGGCGACGGCTCGATCCCCTCGTTGCCGGGCGATCTGTCCCGCGGTCCGCTGGGTTCCTCCCCGTCGGCCTCCCGCCGAGTCGCCGGGCCAGCGTCGCCACCGTCGTTCGTATCATCGCCGTGCCAGGTTGATGCTTCAAGAGTTCGTACCGCCGGCTGGAGGTGCTTCTCGGCCACCGGCGCTGGCTCAGGCGGCGCGCGGTCGAGCCCGAGCGCGTCGCCCACCGCCCGGGCGTGCATGTACCGGACGGCAGTGTTGAGATAGAACCGAAAGAACACTCCTACGAGCAGGAACTGGAGCACGTAGGCGACCGGCCAAAGGACAAGCACTGTCAGTGCCGCGATCATCCAGCCGACGGCGTAGTCTTCCGTGAGCACGGCCCCGCCGACACGCCGGAGCGCCAGCCCCGATCGGAGCCGTCCCTCCGTGGCATAGAGAGTCGCCGCCGCGGGGAGCACGTAGCTGGCCGCCAGCAGCGCGAAGATGCCTGCAAGCAGGGCGAACCCGCCGGCGGTGCCGGCGGCGGTGCCGGTGGGGCCGGCGAGCTCTAGGCGGCCGGTGTAGACGCCGCCGCCGAGCAACAGCGCTGCGGGCAGCAGGTACACCACGAACAGCAGGCCCGAGGCGAGGCCGTCCGTGATCCGGCTCCACCCCCTGAACCGCGGGGCGATCGGGTCCGGGCGCCCGGCGACAGCTTCGAGGACGGCCACGTACTGGCCGCGCAGCAGCACCCGGATCACGAGAACGGTCACCAGCGCGCCGGCGGCAAGCGCGAGCGACTCCTCGCTCGCGGCGACCACAGCGGCGACCTCGGCTGCGGCGAGAACCAGCGTCAGAAAGCCCCCAACCAGGAGGGCGGCGCTGCCGTGGTCGCCGTCTGTCGGGTAATTCAGGGCCTCGCGGAACACGGTGGATGAAGGGCTCGGCGAGAGTTATAATTAGGTTGAGCGTGCCCGCGCACCGCTCTCCAACACGGCGTCCAGAAGCTTCGACTGGGCGGCGGTGAGATGCTCGGTGAACGTCGAGGGAGCGATGTCCAGAGATGCGGCCACCTCGGAGGCGTTCGACCGGCGGGGGTAGTCGAAGTAGCCCATCCGGTACGCGGTGGTCACAACCTCGCGCTGGCGATCGGTGAGGCGGTCGCGGTCAACCGGCACCACGTCCCCGCCGCTCGTCTCGCCGCCGGACCGAACGAGATAGCGTACCCGGACGCCGTCGTACGCCTCCCGGAGTCGCTCCAGCAGGGTCCGGAGCTCCGCGGCCTCCCCGAGGTGGAGTGTGACGTACAGCGTGCCGTCCGCCACCTCGACGTTCGACAGCGGACAGTCGAAGCCGGCAATCGTCTCGCAGACGCAGTCATCGGTCTCGCGCTCGATTTCGTACACGCCGGCGTCGT
>CAZLOO010000478.1:0-2033 GCA_964561055.1 uncultured Halobacteriales archaeon | reverse complement strand
CGTACATCGGGAAGCCGCCGCGGTACTCCCGGCGGGTGCCGTCCTCGAAGACGAATGCCTCTAGCCAGCCGTCCTCGCCTTTTTCCATGGACGCTATCTCCTCGTGGACCACGTCCACGGGGTGGGCTCGGAGCTGTCGGTCGGTCTCCTCGGACCACTCGGGCTCTTCGCCGCGAGTGAGCAGATCCACTTCGGGGGTGAAGTTCAGCATGATCATCGCAACCTTCGCTGCCGATTCGCCGGTGCCCATCACGAACACCGGCTGGTCGACGAACATGTAAGCGTCACAATGGAGACACCAGTGGAGTCCGCGGCCCGTCCGAGGCAATGGCGGGTCCGGGTGAACGTCGGAGAAGCCGGTCGCCAGCACTACCTTCTCGGTGAACACCTCCACGTCGCCGGCAGTGACGTGGAAGCGGCCGTCGTCGGTCCGTTCGACGGCGGAGACGAAGTCACGGTAGTAGTCCGCACCGTACTGCTGTATCTGCTCGACGGCGGTCGCGAGGAACTCGTTGCCGCTGACGTCCTCGGTGACGCCGATGACGTTGTGGGTATCGAGCATCATTGCCGCCCGGCCGCCGCCGCGGTTAATCACGGCGGTGTCGTGGCCTAGTCGCGTCGTGTACAGCGCCGTTGTCAGCCCCGCCGGCCCCCCGCCGACGACCGTCACTTCGTACTCTTGTGACTCATTCATCCTACCATTTGTAGCGGTTCCACCCAGTTAACCTCCCGGTATCGGGCAGGTAACCCCTCCGAAACGCCTCTGAGCGGCCGGTTGGCCGGCTGAACAGGGACTGCCGCGCCCGGTTGTGGTTCTCGCAACCTCTATAAGCAACGAGCGCGTAGTTGAGAGTGACCAGCCCGGTCACCGGGGCGCGCTACCCCTCGTTAGCCCCAGCCACCACCATGACCAGCCACGTCTACACACTGCACTCGACGCTGGAACTGCCGCTGGAGGACGTCCACGATCACTTTGAGGACGCGGACTACCCTGTTGAGATTGAGGACGTCGACATCACCCGCCGCAACAACACGCTCATTCTCCGAGCGGTCGCGGCGGAGGATAACATCTCCAAGTACACACCGACGGCCCAGCTGAAGGCGTCGATTACGGAGAACCGGGTGTACCTCGATGAGGAGGAGGAAGAAGAAGAAGACACGGGCCCGTTCGCCGCCGCCGGCGGCTCTGGCGGCGGGCCTCAGTGGGGAACGTTCGGCGAACAGGAAGAGGAGCGTCCCTCCGAGCTCGTGGAGTACGCCTGCTTCAAGGGTGACCGCGAGACGGTGCTCCAGAACACCGCGCTCCAGTACCCGATGTTCGAGGTGCTGTGTGACATCGCTCGCATCGCCGAGAAGGGAACGCTGACGGCAATCACCGCCGTCGACGGGGAACTCCGGGCGACCCGCATCGTGGACGGAGAAGACCGCGCGGCTACCATTGAGGTTCGCGAGGACCCTCGTGAGGCCGGTGAGAACGGTGTTGACTGGCGCAACAACGAATTCATCAGTTGAGCGGCCGACTGTCGAGTCGAAAGCCACTTACGGGATAATTACATTTCATTGACCGATGAGCGAGTTCCCAAACTACCTCGACGTGGATTACACGGACGGCGAGGGCCAGAATCCGGAGGACTATCCGGCACTGGAGGACAAGATAGAGAAAGCTATCGACGTGGTGCGGGCCGGGCTCGAACAGTACGAGAACCCAGCCGTGATGTGGACCGGCGGGAAAGACTCCACACTAACGCTGTACTTCGTGAAAGAGGTTGCCGAGGAGTTCGGCTACGAGCTACCACCGACGATTTTCATCGACCATTTTCAGCACTTCGACGAGCTGCTGGAGTTCGTTGACCACTGGGCCGACCAGTGGGATCTCGAGGTCGTGTTCGCGCGCAACGAGGACGTCGGCGACTACGTGGACAGTGAGGGACTTGAACCCGGTGACGAGATACCGGTCGACACGCTGAGCGAGCACAACCAGCACCACATTCGGAACATCTTGGAGTACGAAGAGGAGACCTTCCCGTTCCTGC
>CAZLOO010000477.1:0-2036 GCA_964561055.1 uncultured Halobacteriales archaeon | reverse complement strand
CGCCGGCAGGTTTCTACGTCGGCCGCCCCGAACGCCGGTGTGCGCGCGCTTGCGGTCGCCCTGGTGGCGCTGTGCCTGCTGGCGGGCTGTAACGCCACCCCCCCGACCTCCGATTCCGGGCCCACGGTCACGCCTGGGGCGGTGCCCGCGGAGCCACAGCGGCCGCCCGGCGTCGGCCCGGAGGGGGTTGCCGACGCTGAGCGCCTCGTCGCGGCCCACGCCGCCGCGCTGGAGGGCCAGAGCTTCACCGTTCATAAGCGCCACGTCCAGCGGTTTGTCGGCGGGGGGCGCCGTGCAGGCTCGGCGTGGACGATTCGGGTGGACGCCAGCCGGAAGCGGTACAACGCCACTTACCGCCAGTCCGGGGCGGCCTCCTCGCTGCTGGGCGCCCGTGAGGGCGGCGTCACCCGGTTCGCCAACGGCTCGGTCGTCGCCCAGCGGCGCTTCGGACGGGGCGTTGCCGAGCCGAAAGTGCGGCTCAACCGCCTCGCCAACGGCGAGCCCGCTCCCCCAGGTGCGGTGGCCCATGGCCGGCCCGTTCCGGACCGCCGGCTCGCGGCCGTGCTCGCGACTGCCTGGCGGGCGACCCTCACCCGCGAGGGCGACCGGTTCCAGCTGGTCGCCACCCGGCCACCGACGTCATACCGCTCCCCTGCCGGTCGGCTGGAGCGCGTCGAGCGCTGGCGGCTGGTGATCGTGCTCACTGATGAAGGATTGGTACGGTCCTACCGGCTGACGTACGCCGGCCGGCTCGCGAGCGGCGAGCTGGTGACGGGGGTGCGGACGCTGCGGTACACCGCTATCGGCTCGACGACTGTCGAACGGCCGGCGTGGTTCGACAGGGCGAGATGACCTCCATTTAACCGGGCCGACGGCGAGCGGCGGGTATGATACAGCAGTTCCGACTCGACGGGCAGGTGGCAGTCGTCACCGGCGGCTCCCGGGGTATCGGACGAGCCATCGCCGAGGGACTCGCCACGGCAGGCGCGACGGTGCTGCCGGCAGCCAGGAGCCGCGAGGACGTGGAGCGGGTCGTCAAGCATATCGAGGACAGCGGTGGCTCCGCGGTAGCGACGACGGTGGACGTGACCGATCCAAACAGCGTGGATGCGCTGTTCGAGACGGCCGTCGAGGCGGGCGGCGTGGACTGTGTCGTCAACAATGCCGGCGTCAACCCGGACAGCGCGCTCGGACCGCCCGAGGCCGTCGAGCCAGAGGGGTACGACGCCGTCGCGGACGTCAACCTCCGGGGGGCATTTCTCTGTGCCAGCGCGGCCGGCGAGTACCTCCGGGAGAACGGCTCGCTGGTCAACATCGCTAGCGTCGGCGGGCTGGTCGGCCTGCCCCGCCAGCATCCCTACGTCGCCTCGAAGCACGGGCTGGTGGGTCTGACGAGAAGTCTTGCGCTGGACTGGGCCCCCGACCGGCGGGTCAACTGCGTCGCGCCGGGCTACGTGGCGACGGACCTCACCGAGAGCCTGCGCGATGACGACCAACTCCGGACGTCCATTATCGACCGGACTCCATTGGAGCGGTTCGCCGACCCCGAAGAGGTGGCGGGGCCGGTCGTCTTCCTCGCCAGCGAGGCGGCGTCTTATGTTACGGGCGCGACGCTGGCGGTCGATGGCGGATGGACAGCCCGGTAGGCGAACGAACTATGCCGCCCCCGGCCGGTTGGCGGGTATGAGCGACAGTGAGGACGTCCGTCTCGACATCGAGGAGGGAGTCGCCACCATCACCATCGACCGGCCGGACTTGCGCAACGCGCTCACCGAGACCGTCTCCACAGGGCTGGTCGCTGCTATCGACGAAGTTGAGCAATCGAACGCCCGGTGTGTCGTGCTCACGGGCACGGAGGGGTCGTTCTGCGCCGGCGGGGACATCAACGCTATGAGCGAGCGCCTTGCCGGCCAGGCAGAACTGTACGAGGCGGTCCGGCACATCCACGAGGAGACCTCACGGGCCATCCAGCGGGTGTACGAGTGCAGGCTCCCGACGGTGGCGAAAGTCGACGGCACTGCCTTCGGCGCGGGGGC
>CAZLOO010000476.1:0-2036 GCA_964561055.1 uncultured Halobacteriales archaeon | reverse complement strand
CGGACGTCCACCTGAAACTGGAGCAGTTCCAGCGCACCGGCGCGTTCAAGCTACGGGGCGCCACCAACCGCATCGCCACGCTCTCGAAGACGGAGCGCGAGCGGGGTGTCGTCACCGCCAGCGCCGGCAACCACGCTCAAGGGGTCGCGTTGGCGGCGAGCCGTGCCGGCGTGGACGCCACCATCGTGATGCCGGAGTACGCCCCCATCTCGAAGGTCCAGGCGACCGAAGGGTACGGCGCCAGCGTCGTCCTGCACGGCGTGGACTACAGCGAGGCCCAGGAGCGCGCCCACGAGATCGAGCGCGACGAGAGCCGGTTCTATCTCCACGCTTTCGATGACCCAGACGTGATGGCTGGCCAGGGTACCATCGGTCTGGAGGTGATCGAGGACCTCCCCTCGGTCGATACGATCGTCGTCCCTATCGGCGGCGGTGGCCTCATCTCCGGCGTGGCGACAGCCGTGAAGGGTCTTGAGCCGTCGGTGCGAGTTGTCGGGGTGCAGGCCGAGGGGGCGGCGACGGTGGCTGACTCACTGGCGGCGGATCATCCCGTCGAGCGCGAGACCGTGGACACCATCGCCGACGGCATTGCTGTCCGGCGGATCGGGGACCGGCCGTTCGAGGTGATTCGCGAGCGCGTCGACGAGGTCGTCGCGGTGAGCGACCGGGAGATAGCGATGGCGATAACCCGCCTGCTGGAGCGGGTGAAGGTGCTCGCGGAGGGGGCTGGCGCCGCTAGTTTGGCGGCCGTTCTGGAGGGGCGGTTCGACGTTGAGCAGGGAGAGACCGTGGTGCCGCTGATCTGCGGGGGGAATATCGACCCGAACGTGCTGACGACGGTGCTGATGCGCGGGCTGGTACAGTCCGGGCGCTACCTTCGCATCCAGACCGTCCTGCAGGACCGCCCCGGTGCGCTCCAAGAGCTGACGGCAGTGCTGGCGGCCCACCGGGCGAACATCTTCGCCATCCGCCACGAGCGCACCTCGCGGGACGTGGCGATGAACAGCGCGGAGGTGGAATTAGACCTCGAGACCCGCGGCGACGAGCACGTCGCGGAGATAATCGACGTGCTGGAGGAGCGGGGCTACCCGGTCGAGGTTCTGGTGTAGGGCGACGGCTTCATGTCCGGGCCGACCCACCTCCGGGTATGCTGCGGTTGGCGGTGGCGACCCGTGCGGAGACCTACGAGCGCATCCAAGAGCCTCTCGCCGAGCGGGGTATCGAGGTGGGCCACGTCGAGACGGCCGAGCGAGGAATCCCTATCGGGGACGAGCCGTTCGGCACGTTCGACGTCGGCTACGTGTTTCCCCCGCGACTCGCTGAGGGCGGGGTCGCGGACGCCCTGCTCGGCGTGTCCTGGGTGAACGGCCGCGAGGCGATGCTGCGCTCTCGACATAAGGCGGAGACGCTGGCGCGCCTCGACCGGGCGGGCGTCCCCACCCCGGAGACGGTGATGGTGTCGAACCCCGCAAGCGAAGCGGAGTTGCTGGCGGCGTATGACCGCTTCGATCCGCCGGTGGTAGTCAAGCCCAACTCCACGACCCGTGGTATCGGCATCGCCCGCGTCTCGGACCCGGACTCCTTCCTCGGGGTGGTGGACTACCTGAAGCTGGTTCACGACTACCGTGCAACCGGCGATCGCTCCTTTCTCGTCCAGGAGTACCTCCCCGACGCCCGCGACTACCGGGCGATGGTCGTCGACGGGGAGTACGTCGGCGCCGTTGAGCGCCGTCTGCCCGACTCGGCGGTCGCGACGGGCCGCTGGAAGCATAACGTCCACCGCGGCGCGGAGGCCAAGGGAGTGTCACTCCCCCCGGAGCACCGACGCCTCGCCGAGCGTGCGGCCGCGGCGCTCGAGGTCGACCTGCTCGGCGTGGACCTGCTGGTCTCGGGGGATCGCACAGTCGTGAACGAGACCAACGCCCGGCCGACGATCGATGCTGCGACGAAGTACGAACCCGGCTTCTACGATGACCTCGCAGCGCTGGTACGCCGGACCGCCGAAGAGGAGTGAGCGGGGCGATGCGGAAGCGGCG
>CAZLOO010000475.1:0-2037 GCA_964561055.1 uncultured Halobacteriales archaeon | reverse complement strand
CCCGCGAGCACGAGATCGAGGGGCTGGACCTCTCGGAGCACGGCGTCGAGACCTATCCCGAGTTCGGGCCGGAGGACGCGGTCGTGACGGACGGGTCCGGCGCGGTCCGCCCGGACGGTGGCACCGAGCGGGGTGAAGAGGAATGAGCGCCAACGACGGGGAAGTGAAGCTCGTCATGGGCATCGTCCGGCCGGACAAGCTCAGCGACGTCAAGCGCGCCCTCGTCGAGGTGGGCGCGCCCTCGATCACGGTGACGAACGTCTCCGGACGCGGCTCACAGCCCGCAAAGAAGGGCCAGTGGCGCGGCGAGGAGTACATCGTCGACCTCCACCAGAAGGTGAAGGTGGAATGTGTCGTCGCGGACGTCCCCGCGGAGGACGTCGTCGAGGCGATCCGCGAGGCAGCCCATACGGGCGAAGCCGGTGACGGGAAGATCTTCGTGCTGCCGATCGAGTCGGCGGTCCAGATCCGCACCGGCGCACGCGGCACGGACGCGGTGTAGGTCGCAGCTCCCTTCTCCCCGCTCGGCGCTTCCGGAGTGGCGACGCCGCCCGTACGGTCACACCGCCCGGTCGGTCACGCCGGAGGTGCCGACAGACAGCGAGCCGACGGCCATGCAGATGACGCCGACGATGCCGATCAGCACCTGGAGCGGCGCCGACCCGACGTCGGTGAACGCCAGCAGGCCCACGAGCAGCCCGCCGGTGACCAGCAGGACGGCCCCGCCCCGGAGCTTCTCTCCCTCGTCGAGCTGGCTGTCGATCGTCGCCAGCCGGTCCATGATGGTCATAGCGGTGGTTGGTCGGTTCTGGACCTAAAGGGCTCCCATCCCGGGCCGGGGATGTGGGCCAGTGACGGGGTTGTGTTCCGGTGCGGGCGACCTGACCTGCTACCTCCAACATTTTTATCTCGCGGCTCCGAAGACAGGGGGGTATGGCTTACGTTGACACACCGCTCGCCGTGGTGGTCCAGAGCGGGCTGATCCCCCGGGGGACGCGGGTGGACGTGTTCCAGCAGATCTACTGGGTGTTCGTTCTGTTGGGCACGCTCGTCGGGGTGGTCGTCATCGCGTACATGCTGTATCTCGCCTGGCAGTACCGCGACGACGGGAGCGAGGACGACATCGACCGCCCCCAGCTCGGGGAGCTCCCCGAGGGGGGCGGCAAGGGCCGAAAGCTGTTCCTCTCGTTCGGGCTGAGCGCCGTGATCGTGCTGTCGCTGGTCGCCTGGACCTATGGGACGTTGCTGTTCGTGGAGTCGCCGGGCGACACGGGCCTCCAGCCGGCCGCGGCAAGCCAGGGAGCGCTTGCCGAGCCGTCCGTCCAGGCGGACGAGCCCCTGGAGGTGACCGTGATCGGCCGGCAGTTCCAGTGGGTGTTCGTCTACCCCAACGGGGAGCGGACGACGAACGAGTTACGTGTGCCCGCGGGGAGGCGCGTGGAGCTGCGGGTGACCTCCGAGGACGTGTTCCACAACTTCGGGGTACCGGGGCTGCGCGCGAAGGCCGACGCCATCCCCGGCCAGACCACGGAGACGTGGTTCGTCGCCCCGCAGACCGGGAAGTACACGGCCCACTGCTACGAGTTGTGCGGGGTCGGCCACTCGGACATGAAGGCGACGGTGACCGTGATGGAGCCCGACGAGTTCCGCGACTGGTACGAGGGGACCGACAATGAGTGAGAAGCGCACCGACGGCGGCCACGGCCACGCTCCCGACGGCGACCGCGAGCCCGACGGCGGCACTGCGCTCCCGGCGGAGTCCGTCGAGAGCCACGACCACGGCCTGCCGCCGTTGTCCTCCATCCGGCGGTGGTTCGTCACGACCAACCACAAGGACGTCGGCGTCCTGTACATCGTCACCTCGCTGCTGTTCCTGATCTTCGGGGGCGTGCTGGCGCTGCTGATGCGGCTCCAGCTGTTTACCCCCGGGGAGGCGCTGCTGTCGCCGCTGGCGTACAACCAGGCGGTGAGCATCCACGGGCTGGTGATGGTGTTCTGGTTCCTCTCCCCGTTCGCGTTCGGCTTCGCGAACTACTT
>CAZLOO010000474.1:0-2044 GCA_964561055.1 uncultured Halobacteriales archaeon | reverse complement strand
ATCAATCCGCGTGGCGCAATGGGTAGTTGACCGTCCGGTTGACCCGTGAGCATGCACTATCGGCTCACGAGCGTCGCGGACGTGTCCGGGGACGGCTCCTTGTTCACGGTGTTTGACGCCCACGGCGAGGAAACCGAGGTCTTTCTGATTCCGTGTGAGGACAGCGAGCAACCGCCGGTACAGGCGTGGGTCAACACCTGTCCTCACGAGTCCCAGCGGCTGTACCGCGAGGGGATCGGCGTGGTGACACGCGGTGGTGGGGTGATCTGTCCGAACCACGGCTCGATCTTCGACAGCTGTTCGGGCTACTGTGCCAACGGCGAGGCCGCGGAGACGACGCTGCCGTCGGTCGAGATCGAGGGCGAAAACGGCCAGGTGTACCTTACCGACGACGATGTCCGATATCTCCACGACGGGCCGAGCGATGGCGACGATGGCGACATGCCGGATTCGACCTCGCATCTCCAATTGTAAGCGCCCTCGCGGCCGACGCGGAGGTGAGTCGCAACGAAACGGCGAATATATTGTATATCTCTTACAATGTGTGGGTACTTTCCAGAATTGTGTTAATTAGGGCGTGCTGAATACAGAGTGTGTATGCATCAGCTGTTGGTTCTCACTCTTCTGTGAGGCCAAGTTGCTCGTACATATCCTGCGGGTTGAAATAGAGCCGATCTTCCTGGACTTTGCCGTCTTCAATGAGAATCTTCGCCATACCTGAAATCTCCATATCACGTCCAGTCGGTGGGATATCATCAAATTCTCCTTCATGTGTCCCCGTTATCGTCCATTCTTTCATGATGACCCCATCCCCGACGAGCAGGTCGTCGACTTCGATGTGCCAGTCGGGAAACGCCGTGCGAATCTCGCGGAGGTACGCTTCGAACGCGTTGCGGCCGCGAATCGCTTCGACGGGTGCACCTGGATCGTAAAATGTTATCGACTCATCAATCACGTCTAGGTTCGAGAAATCCCCGTTCCACAAGTCCTCGTAGTCTTGATAAACGTTCACAAGCTGTTCGCGGTCGCGAGGGCTGGTTTCAGCCATGGGTTGACTCACCCATCTCTGTTCCTGAGACGGAGGCAGATAGCATTACTCGATGGGATAGTTCCCGCCCCCTGCAACCGTTTGCAGCATGTGGGACCATCGCCAGCCTGTTTGTATAGCCGTCCCGTACACATCGAAGTAGGATGTCCCACAGGAGCAACTATTAGGTGCGACACCAAATTAGCCCCGTTTTGTGTTAACAGATACCATGGAGTCCACACTCGAAGCGATTCAGGTCTTCGCGAATTCGGCAAACACCGTGCGGGTATTCGAGGCGCTCACCGACGGGCCGACAACGAGCAGAGACCTCGCCGAGCAAGCGGGGGCCTCACGGTCGACGGTCGCGCGGATTCTCGATGAAGGTGAATCGCGGGGATGGATCGTCTCCACGGGCAGTGAGTACGAACTCACCTACCTGGGACAGATTATGATCGACGAGTTCCGCACCTATCTGCAGACAGTAGAAAGTGCCCGGCAACTCGGGGAAGCGATCAATTACCTTCCGAAACCAGCGCACGATCTTGATATTCAACATCTCGGCGAGGCTAACATCGTTACTATGACAGAGGACAACCCACACGCGGGGGTCGAACGGTGGCTAGAGATGATTCGTGCCGCCGACACATACCGAGGACTCACAACAATTGCTCCGCCCATATTCGTGAACGCGCTCAGTGACCGAATCAAACAGGGGGGATTAGATATGGGGGGAGTCATCGAAGCCAGTGTTATCGAAACCCTCCGAGAGGATCCCGAGCGGGCGGCCCCTTGGCATGCGTTCGCCGAGTATGTACGCGTGTACGATGGGCGTGTCCCACTCAACATGCTACTGATTGATGGAACTGTGTTGCTGGGATTGGATCACATCGACGGTAATCTAGTGGAACCTCGCGGGACGGTGGAAAGCGAGCATCCAGCCGTGGTGGCATGGGCTAAGTCCCTGTACGAAGAATACTGGAGCGAGGCCGAGCCGCTTGACCCGGCGGTGTTACCCAA
>CAZLOO010000473.1:0-2055 GCA_964561055.1 uncultured Halobacteriales archaeon | reverse complement strand
ACCTCGCGGCCGACATCGGCGGCACGGAAGGGATCGCCCGGCTGATGATACAGGGGGCCCGCAACAGCGCCGACCTCGTCCTCCGTGCGCTGGGGATAGCGTGAGACTCCAGTTCTCGTCGACGGAGGTGCGGGACCTCGCTGTCGCGTGGCTGGCGCTGGCGTTGGCGTTCACTTTCTTCGGTATCGCCTCCGTTCCAGGCGTCTCCATCGTCAACGACGGCCCGGCGCTATTCACCTCCGGGCTGTTTCTCCGGGCCTTCGTGGTCTCCCTGCTCACAGCCGGTGTGGGCTTTCTCCTCCACGAACTCGCCCACAAGGTCGTCGCGATACGGTTCGGTCGGGTGGCCGAGTTCCGGGCTGACTATCCGATGCTGGCGCTCGCGGTCGGTGCCGGCGTCGCGGGGTTCATTTTCGCCGCCCCAGGCGCGGTGTACCACGGCGGCCGACAGATCACTCCTCGACAGAGCGGCCTCATCTCGCTGGCCGGCCCGTTGACGAACGTCGCCATCGCGGCGGTCGTTGCCCCCCTGCTCCTATTCGAGGGCGTCCTCGGGAGCATCGGCCAGGTCGGGGTGTGGATCAATCTCCTGCTGGCCGGATTCAACATGCTCCCGTTCGGTCCGCTGGACGGCCGGAAGGTACTCGACTGGTCGAAAATCGTCTTCGCCGTCAGCGGGGCCGTCTGCATCGGCCTTGGTGCGGTGGCGATTTTCCTCCTCGGACCGGGCTTCTAACCGACGCGTTTTTGCCCACGCTCCGCCCCGACCCGCCATGACCGAAACCGAGGACGAGGGAATGACCTACGCCGGGGCCGGGGTGGACATCGACGCCAGCGAGGCCGCCACTGCCGCGCTGGTCGGCGCCGTCAAAGAGGTCGAGGGCGGGTTCGCCGGTCTGCTCGATATCGGCGATCGTTACCTCGCGCTAGCCACCGACGGCGTCGGGACGAAACTGCTGGTCGCGGAGGCGTTGGGGGACTACTCCACGGTCGGCATCGACTGTATCGCCATGAACGCCAACGACCTCGTCGCCGCTGGGGTCGAGCCGGTAGCGTTTGTGGACTACCTCGCGGTGGACGAGCCCGACGAGCCCACCGCCGAACAGATAGGCGAGGGTCTGCGCGTGGGCGCCGAGCGTGCGGGCGTCGCTCTCGTTGGCGGCGAGACCGCGGTGATGCCGGAGGTGGTGCGGAGCCTCGACCTCGCCGGCACCTGTGCCGGCCTCGCGCCTCCAGACGCGACCTTTCCCGGGGAGGCAACAGCGGGTGACGTGCTCGTGGGCTTCCCATCCTCGGGTATCCACTCCAACGGCCTCACGCTCGCCCGAAAGGCCGCGACACGGGACCACGCATTCACGGACCCGTTCCCCGGCGGTGAAGGGACAGTTGGCGAGGCGCTTTTGGAGCCGACCCGCATCTACGCCGACCTGCTCGGCCCGCTTCGCGAGCACGGCACCCGGGCCGCGGCACACGTCACCGGCGGCGGATGGACGAACCTCTCACGGATGGGCGAACACCGCTATATCGTGGAGGAGCCATTCGACCCCCAGCCGGTGTTCGGGTTCGTCCAGTCCGAGGGCGGCGTCTCCGACGAGGAGATGTACCGCACGTTCAACATGGGCACCGGCTTCGTCGCGGCACTCCCTCCGGACCGGGCGGCGCCGCTGGCGGATGCGACGGACGGCCGTGTCATCGGCCGCGTGGAGCCGGCGGAAGGTACGCCCGGCGTCTCTATCAGAGGACTGTTACTTTAGGAGAGGTGGGTCGCCACGTCGGCCTCCGTGATGATGCCGACCATCCGTCCGCCCTCCATCACCAGCACCGCCTTGTGGTAGTTGAGATAGTTATTGATCTCGTCCAGCGTGGCGTCCCGGCCGACCGTGGTGATGGACTCGCTCATCACCTCCCGCACCGGTAGCTCGTCGAGGTCGCTGTCCTCGCGGTGCTGGCGGATGTCGCTGTTAGAGATGATACCCAGCGGCGTGTCGCCGGCGTCCACCACCGGGAGCTGGGAGAATCCCTCCTCGCCCATCAGGTCCACCGCACGGGCGACGC
>CAZLOO010000472.1:0-2060 GCA_964561055.1 uncultured Halobacteriales archaeon | reverse complement strand
ACGCGGCGACGGTCGCTCAGCGGGCGGTCGACTTCGCGACGGTCGACGGGGAGACCGCGACCCTCCTCACCGTCCAGCGCTCGACCGACGGTGCCGACCCTGTCAAGGAAGGGCGACGGATGGTCGAGTGGGTCGCCAGTCGGGCGGATCTCGACCCCGGGGAGTACGAGACCGAGGTCGTCGTCAGTGAGGATCTCTCCTCGGCGATCATCGATGCCGTCACGGAGTACGACACGGTGTGTGTCGGACTCTCAGAACGGAGCGACGCAGAACGGCTCGAGTTCGGATCGACCGCCCGGCGGGTTAGCCGGGACGCCCCCGGCAACGTCGCGGTCGTTCGCGGGCGGGAGCTGCTCGAACCGGATGACAGTGACCGGGCGCTCGCCGACGTGACGGCGGCCGAAGAGGTCTCCTAGTCTCGTCCGCCCGTCGTGGAGTTCGAATCCGATTCCCGGGGCAACACCGACTTGCCCTGTGTGCCACCAGGGACATGCCGGTATCCCGAGCGCGCCTGGAGTCTCCTCCGGGCGAGTCAGGTGTGACCAGTGAGCCACGCGGGACCGCTCACGGACAGCGGGAGGACACCACTGATCGATCGGAGGTCAGGGGAACGACGTAACCGGAACCGGAATCGAGGCCGGCACGGATACCGACAGGTACTCCGAGCTGACCCGTCTGGAGACACGCGAGGCCGAGCGGGAATCCGCCACTCAGGACGTGGATGCCGGCAACGGGCGTCAGTGCTGGACGAGCGAGCCCGAACAGGGGTGCGGACACGCTCCACGCGGCGAGGAGCGTCGTCGTCCCGGACGACCACCGCAGGTCCAGCGCCCCGACAGCGTTCGCGAGCACGTCTCCCCGAGCGATCAGCTCTCCGGCGTCCGCGACACTCGCCGCGATGACGATCACCAGTCCGAGCTTCCGGAGCAACGTACCGGGTAGGGTGTATCCCGGCTCGCCGACAGTGATCCATCCCCCAGTGACCCCCGGCACCGCCGCTACCGGCGTCGTCCCGACTTCTTTACCAATGACGAGTGGATCCCGGTTCCGTCCCTTGAGTGTGAAGTACCTCGGTGTCAAGCCCCGAGACACTCGCCTTGCTTATCTGTAGAGCTCGGTGAACCGCTGGACCCCGTCGTCGGTCCCTGCGATAATGATCTCGTCCCCCTCTTCGAAACGGACCTCCGGGCCCATGTCGGAGATCACCTCTCCGTTACGCTCTATTCCGACGACAGTACAGCCGGACTCCGAGCGCACGCGGGCTTCACCGAGCGTTTTTCCGGCGAGCTGGGATGCGGACGTGCGGACGACCTCCACGTGCTGGTCCAGCGACAGAACGTCCTCCTCTTCGAGTATCTGCGACGCCAGCATGCGACCGGTGACGGTCGCGAGTGCCAGGACGTAGTCCGCACCCGCTTGGTACATCTTCGGGATGCTCTGTGACTCCTCGACCCGGGCGATGATCTCCACGTCGGGGCTCGAATCCCGTGCCACGAGTGCTGTGAACTCGGCCGTCGTGTCGTCGGGCAGTGCCAGGATGACCGCACTGGCGTCGGCGATGCCCGCCTCTCGAAGCGTCTCGGGGTCGCTCGCGTCCCCGATCACGTCGATATCCCCCCTATCAGTCCGGTCGACGACGGTGTACTGGACTCCGGCGTCGGTCAGCGCGTCGGTGACGGTTTGACCGACCTCTCCGTGTCCGACGACGATCGTGTCACCCCGATCCAGCCGTCGCATTCCCGACCGTGTGAGCTGCTTGAGCTGTTCGAGCTGGGCCTCGTGACCGGTGGCCAGCAACACTGTGCCGTTGGTCAGCGTCGCGTCGGGATCGGGCGGCGTCTCGAACTCGCCGCGGAACCAGGCCCCAATGATGTTGACACCGACCTGCTCACGGAGGTCACTCTCCGCGAGTGTCTTCCCGACGAGCTGACTCCCCCGGTGGATGGGAAACTCGGCGATCTCGAAGCCGTCGCCGATTTCAACCACCTCCTCCAGTTCACTCGTGACCGATGTCGTCACCTTCGAGGCGAGACTCTGGCCGAGCAGGGGGCGCGGGGAGA
>CAZLOO010000471.1:0-2065 GCA_964561055.1 uncultured Halobacteriales archaeon | reverse complement strand
TCCACACCGCCTCCCCGCACTCCATCAACTTTTTGCCGTTCGGAGGGGCTACGGTAGGTAATGGCTGTCCGTGACTATCTCGACCGGGGACAGGCACTCGTCCCGACAAAGCCTCTCTCGGTCGTCTTCGTCGTCCTCGTTGTTCTCATCGTGCTCGACCTCGTCCGGCAGCTCGTGACCGGCGGCCTCCCGCTCTCGACGTTCCTGACGTTCAGCTGGGAGGGGGTCGTCTTCGGGATGGCCATCGGGCTCGCCGGTATCGGGCTGGCGATGACCTACAGCATTCTCAACTTCGCCAACTTCGCCCACGGTGACCTGATCACCGCCGGGGCCTTCGCCGGGTGGGCGACCGCCTTCGTCGCCGCCGGTGCCGGCCAGTTCACGCTCGAGACGCTGGTGCTCGTCGGCGGTCCCGAAGCCGTCAGCAGCGACCTCGGTATCTCCATCACGACCGAACCGCTCGTCGTCGTCGTCGGCTTCGCCGTCGCAGTCGTCCTGACCGCCGGGCTGGCGTTGCTCATCGACCGCGTCGTCTTCCGCCCGATGCGGACCCAGAGCGGGGTTGCACTGCTCATCGCGAGTGTCGGTGTGGCGCTCGTCTTGCGCCATCTCATCCAGTTTCTCTTCCAGCCGAGCGACTCGCTGTCGGTAACTCACTCCCCCGCGATTCCGAGCGCCGCCATCCCCGTCGGTGACGGCTCGGTCTCCATCGGCGCACACGAGGTGACACTCGTCATCGTCGCCGGACTGTTGATGACCGGCGTCCACGTCCTGCTGAACTACACGACACTCGGCACCGCGATGCGGGCAATGGCGGACAACGAGGACCTCGCCCGGGTAACCGGCATCTCGACGGAGCGGGTCGTCCTCTTCACCTGGCTTATCGGCGGCGCGCTGACCGGGGCCGCCGGCTTCCTCATCGGCCTCCAGCGCGGCTTCATCGACCTCACGCTCGGCTGGGATCTCCTGCTTCTCATCTTCGCCGGCGTCATCCTCGGCGGGATCGGGTCCGTGTACGGGGCCATCGCCGGCGGCCTCGCGATCGGGCTGATGAGCCAGCTCTCGCTCATCTGGTTGCCCTCCGAGTTCACGAACGTCGCCGCGTTCGTCGTCATGATCGCGGTGTTGCTCGTGCGGCCGTCCGGCATCTTCGGCGGGGTGACCTCCGTATGAGCGGGCCACCGCCCGGCCGGGTCCGAACGACTCTCGGCTCGGGTGTCGAGCGGTTCCGGAGATGGGTTGCCCGGGGCGACGGCCGCCTCCTGTTGCTCGTCACTGTCAGCATCTACGCCCTGTTTACCGTCTTCTCGCTCGCGCTCGGGTTCGATGCCGACGGGACGGCAAACACCCTCCGCCGGATGACGTTTTTCGCCGCCGTGTACGCGATGCTGGTGCTCGCGCTGAACCTCCAGTGGGGGTACGCCGGCCTGTTCAACATCGGTGTGGCCGGCTTCATGGCGGTCGGCGTCTACACGATGGCCATCCTGACCCGGGGAGCCGCCGAGACGCCCGGCGGCCTCGGTCTCCCGCTCCCGGTCGGGATCGCCGGTGGCGTGCTCGCCGCGACGCTGTTTGGCGTCATTGTCGCCCTCCCGGCGTTGCGTCTCCAGGCAGACTACCTCGCCATCGTCACGCTCGCGTTTGCCGAGATCGCCCGCCAGTCTATCCAGTCGCGGACGCTCGCCTCGTTCAGCATCGGCGGCCGGGAACTGGGTACCGGGGGGACGGACTCGCTGAACCTGCCGGGCAGCCCGATCGACCACCTCCTCTACCGGAACCCGAACGACCTGCTGCTCGAACCCAACGGCCTGGGCGAGTGGGTGTTCGCGCGGTTCGAGGCCGTCGGTATCGGGAGTTCGACCGCGGAGGGCGTCGTCTACTCCCTGTTTCTGGTCGTCGTCGTCGCGCTGTTCTATATCCTGCTCGCCCGCATCGCGAGTTCGCCGTTCGGACGGGTGCTGAAGGCCATCCGCGAGGACGACCTCGTCGCCAGCGCGCTCGGCAAGGACACCCGCTGGTTCAAGATTCAGGCGTTCGCGCTCGGCTCCGCGCTGATGGGCTTTGC
>CAZLOO010000470.1:0-2074 GCA_964561055.1 uncultured Halobacteriales archaeon | reverse complement strand
ACGGCGTCGGTCGCGGTCAGCGCGGAGACCCCGACGGTCAGCACGAGCGAGAGCAGCATCCCCCACAACGAGACGTCCCAGGTGAGGTATGTCCCACCGAGGACAGCCACGTCACCGAGCGTGGCGGTGGGAGCTAAGACGTGCACGAGGTAGAAGGCCTGTGCGCCGAGGACGCCGGCGAACAGCCCGGTACGGGTCGTTCGTCGCCAGTACAGCGCGACGATCACCGGCGGGGCGAGCTGTGCGTAGCCGCCGAAGGCCGTCTCGCCGATGGTCACGAGCACCGCCAGTCCGCCCCCACCGCCGGCGACGAGTGCAGCCGCGAGTGAGACGAGCGCGAAGACGACGACGCCCAATCGGGCCACCCAACCCTCCCGAGCCTCGCCCACGTCTGGGTTGACCAGCGGCCGGTAGAGGTCCCGCGTGAGGTACGACGAGCCCGACAGGAGCATCGAGTCCGCCGAGGACATCATCGCCGCCATCGCGCCGGCGACGACCAGCGCGGCGAACCAGACCGGAGTGTACTCGTTCAATAACAGCGGCAGGACGTTTGCCCCGTCGGGCACCTGGATCCCGAGGCCCGCCGCCCAGGTCCCGAGCAGGAAGGCGGGGACAAAAAGCAGAAGCACGAGCACGGGCCATAGCGCGAACGAGCGCTTGAGCACGGCGGCGTCTCTCGCGACGAAGAAGCGCTGGTTGATCTGTGGGAACATGGCGACCCCGAAGGCGATCGTGACTGCGGTGCCGATCATCCACTGCGGGGAGTACGGCGCGGTCGGCCCCGGCGCGCCGCCGAGCGCGAGAAACTCCGGTCTGTTGGCCGCGAGTGCGGCCGAGACCGTCGAGAGCCCGCCCGCCGCAGTCAGCACCCAGCCGACAGCGGTCCAGACGATCAGCAGCATGAACAGCCCCTGCAGGGTGTCGGTCCAAGCGACTCCGCGGAGGCCCGCGACGGCAACGTACCCGATCATGAACAGGGTGATGAGCGTCGCTCCTGCGGCGTAGGGGACGGCGCCGCCGGTCAGCGAGGAGAGAGCCTGTCCGGCGCCTATCTGCTGGAGGGTGACGTACGGGAACAGCCAGAGCAGGCTGACGGCGGCGACGGTCATCCGGAGTCGCGGGGAGTCAAACTGGTCGCCCAGCATCTCCCCCAGCGTGAGGTAGTCGTGTTCCTTGCCGACGAGCCACTGTCTGTAGCCGACCACGTACCAGATGATTGCAAAGAGGATACCGTCCATCAGACCCATCACGAGTATCCACTCGGGGCCGGCGCTGTAGGCCAGGTTTGGCCCGCCGAAGAACGTAAACGCCGACAACAGCGTCGCGAAGGTGGTAAACAGCAGGACGACGGTGCCGAGGGTGCGGGACGCAAGGTAATAATCCTCGGCGCTTCGCTCGGTCAGGCGGTACGCGACGACGCCGACCGCGAGCGCAAGCACGAGGTAGACGCCGACAACTCCCACCTGCAGGGCGGTGTCACCGGTCAGCAACTGCAATGGAACGGGAGCGGCGGCCATCTCACCGACCACCGCTTACCCCCATACCGCGGTCCCAGGCGCCACGGGTGAACCCGTAGAACAGCACCGACGCCAGGACCATCCATCCGATGTGCCACCACAGCCAGACCGGCAAGCCGACCAGAGTACTCGAAGAGCCCCAGAGGAACCACGGGATCGCGAGTGCGACGAGTACCGCGAACACCGGTATCCAGAGGTAATCCGTGCGTAGACGAGTCATTACTTGTTATACTGCACAAAAACACCTAAGTATTGCGCCTCAGATTCATTTTTGGTCTATGAAGATGATTTCTCTTCAACTTTCTTCGGAGGTAGGCCGCTGGTCTGGCAGAGCTGCCGCTGAAGAAGCGTATCCGGCACGGGTGACTCGGCAGTGTCACCTGACAGCGCCCTGCTCGTGGTCATCCTCAAGCCACGTGCATACCTGCTCGGGGTCGACATCGAGGTCCGCTACAACCACGTCGTCGAGGTGCCCAGCTGGGCGGCGAGCGTGGAAGCGGCCAGCACCGCGTCATCGCACACGGCGTCGTCGTCGGTCATTCGTAGGTGTCGTCCCC
>CAZLOO010000469.1:0-2074 GCA_964561055.1 uncultured Halobacteriales archaeon | reverse complement strand
TGTTGAAAATAGTGGAGAAATTATAGGAACGACGTGCTGAATAGAGAGCGTGTACCCATCAGACGGACTCGGAGATGTCGTGTCTCGTACTCT
The DNA here is from genome assembly GCA_964561055.1 of uncultured Halobacteriales archaeon. Taxonomy (GTDB): domain Archaea; phylum Halobacteriota; class Halobacteria; order Halobacteriales; family Haloarculaceae; genus CAZLOO01. The sequence continues at coordinate 1,981 of CAZLOO010000469.1, read as the reverse complement.
CGACTACGGTCAGGTCCTCGTCGACGGTCATGGTGAGCGCATCGTCACCGATGGTGAACGCGAACCGGGCCTCGAACGGCTCCATGGAGAGCACCTCCTCGTCTAATGTAGCGATACCAGTAGACGGTCGGTGGACAGGTCTTCCGACCCCAACGGGTGGGGGTGCCGGCCACGCTGTGGCTCCCTGAGATAGTGGCCGTGCCGTGGCTGCGTCTAATAATTAATATGATATGATCGCGGAGGGCGGTCGTGGTGGATGTGTGGTTGTGAGTCCTGAAACCTCGACGTGTGTGACCGCGTCTCGCGGAGCCCTCTTGTAGTTCTGGTGCCTACAACAGACAGTGACTCGATCGCCAGTGAGTCGGTGGTGTAGCTGACTCGATATACAAGACTTTCGACATTGATGGCACAGGTCGCGCCGCCGGCCCGCTACCGCGACGCCGGCTTGTTCGTGTTGTTAGCCGTCCTGTTCGGCGGCTCGTTCGTTGCGATCAAGACGGGGCTGCGCGAATTGCCGCCGCTGCTGTTCGCCGGGCTCCGGTTCGACATCGGTGCGGTCGTGTTGGGGTGCTACATCGTCGCGACCCGGGCCCGGTCGGCGTGGATGCCCCGGACGCGCCGCGACCTCCTCGGAATCGGTGTCGGCGGGGTGTTTCTCATCGCCGCGAACAACGCCCTGTTGTTCACCGGCCAAGGGGCGACGACGCCCGCGATGGCGTCGATCATGTACGGGCTGAACCCCGTGCTCGCCCCGGTGTTCGCGTGGTTGGCGCTCGGCGACCGCCTCTCCGGGGTCGGGGCGCTCGGCATCGGCGTCGCCCTGGCTGGCGTCGTACTCGTCGTCCAACCGTCGCCGAGCGCCCTCGCGAGCGACGGCACCGTCGGGAAGCTCCTCGTACTGGGGGCAGCCACGGCGGTTGCGGCCGGGAGCGTTCTGCTCGAACGGGTACGGCCACGGATGGACGCGCTCCCGCTGACGGCGTGGGCGATGGCAGTCGGCGCGGGCCTGCTCCACGTGCTGAGTCTCGCTCTCGGTGAACCCCAAGGGGGGATTACGGGTGTCGGACTGCGCACGGTCGTGAGCCTGCTGGTGGTCGCCATCCCGGCGACTGCGGTCGCGTACGCCATCCGGTTCGACCTGCTTGAGCGTCTCGGCTCGGTGCGGGCGAACCTGGTGGCATACGCGGTGCCGATCGCCGCCGCGCTGACCGGCTGGCTGGTGCTGGGCGCTGGCCTCGCCGCGAGCACTGTGGTGGGCTTTCTGGTGGTCGTTGCCGGCTTCGGCCTCGTTGAGCGTCAGGCCATCCGCCACGAGCTGTGCCGCCTGCGACGGTGGCATGACCATCGGCACGAGCCGACGCCGGCACGGACCGACTCGTGGCCCTGTGACGATTGAGGAGCCTCTCACGGCGCGACGACCGCGACGCTCCGGTCAGCCCGGATGCGGGTTCGGCATGAGTCAGTAGTCGTCGGCCGGACCAGCGTGTCACGAGCGTCGGTGAGACGAATGGTGATACGGTGACCCGCCATGAGATGCTCGCAGCCGCCAGTGCCGATTCCGGTGTCCATTCCGCCCGAAGATTTCGACAAGACCGGTCGAGCCGGCGCCGTCAGTAGACCTGCGGTCGTACAGTGAGGAACTGCTCTCGACTGGTCCACTCCGGGGTCGGGACACCTTCACCACCGATGGTGCTGCGCCCGCCCTCACCGTCGACGAGGACCTCGAGGTCGTGTAGGTAGTCGACGGCCAATTGGACGAGTCCTTCTGATGGATACGCGCCCTGTATTCAGCAGCGTCGAAATCTTCTACCCAGCTCCTGTCACAAACCGACTGCTGCATATCGAGCGTATATTCAGCAGAGTAGTGCTACCGGACGACCGTGCTTCCAAGGAAGCGGGAAGAGGGCGTATCCTACGAGTGTGATTGCGGCGGTCAGTCGGCAGCTGTGAGCGTCACGTCGTCGTACCGGTCACGGAGCAC
>CAZLOO010000468.1:0-2085 GCA_964561055.1 uncultured Halobacteriales archaeon | reverse complement strand
CAGTGGAACATCGGCAGCGTCCACAGGTAGTTGTCGTCGTCCATGATCTCCATGTGCTGGTTGAGCACCAGCGCGTGCCAGTGCTCGGTGCGGTGGGTCCGTACCACCCCCTTCGGGTCGCCGGTCGTTCCGGAGGTGTAGTTGACGACGGCATCGTCGTCCTCGCTGATGTCCGGTCGTTCCGGGGGCTCGGCGTCGCCGGACTGCAGGAACGCTTCGTAGTCGGTCCAGTCACCCTCGATGTGGGCGGCCTCATAGCCGATGAACAGCTCCGCTGGCACGGAGTTGCGCACCTCCTGGACCTTGTCGGCGAAATCGTAGTCCGCGATGACGACCGACGCCGCACAGTCGTTGAGGATGTAGTCGTAGTCTGCGGGCACTAGCCGGTAGTTCAGCGGGACATACACCGCGCCCAACTGCTGGGCCGCGAACTGTGCCTCCAGGAAGTAGTGGGTGTTCGAGGCGAGCATCGCCACCCGGTCGCCCTGCTCCACCCCAGCGTCGGCAAGGGCGTTCGACAGCCGGTTGACCCGGTCGTAGAACTCCGCGTATGTGTGCTCGGTCCCGTCGTCCTCAATGACGCCGACCACGTCGTCGTACAGGTCGACGGCACGATCGAGGAAGTCGAGCGTCGTCATCTGGACCTTCATACTCAGTCGTGACGGTTCGACCACAGCCGGTTAAGCGTTCCGTAGCCCCGACTCGCGGGGTCGTTCCCGACAGGCCGAAGTGTCCCCCGACAGACCCCGGTGTATGGACGCCCACGCCGAGGAGGAGTTCGACCCGGAGTACGCAACCGAGCGCACCACCGCGCCACAGGGCCCCTACACGATGCGGGACGTCGCCGTCGGCGCCGCTATCGCGCTTGCTGGCCTGGTGGTCACGTTCGCTATCCCGATACTCGGAACGGTCTGAGCAGGAATCACCGACGTGCCGGAAGCTACACGCCCCGGGGGGCCACATCCCCGCTATGCGCGTGCTCTCCGACGGCGACGTGGCCGCGGTGCTGGACCTGCCGGACCTGCTTGAGGTGCTCGCGGACGCCCTCGCTGCGGACTACCGCGGCGAGGTGGTCCGTCCCGAGCGACCACACTACCCTATCGGCGCCGGCCTCGCCGGCTCCGACCCTCTCGGGACAGGCCTGATGATGGCCGCCTACATCGAAGGGGCCGACTACGCGGTGACGAAACTCGCCACCGTCCACCCCGACAACCCGCCGGAACGCCCCACGGTGAACGCCCAGGTCGCGCTCACGGCCGCTGCAAGCGGCGAGCCGGCGGGCTACATGGACGGCACGCGGCTCACGAACGCCCGCACGGGGTGTATCGGTGGGCTGGCGGCCCGCGAATTGGCGAGCAGCCCCGTCCGGCTAGGGGTCATCGGCGCCGGCGCGCAGGCCCGCTGGCAGGCCCGCGCGGTCGCGGCCGGCACCGACCTCGAATCGGTCCGTGTGTATTCCCCCAGCGATAGCCGCGAGGCGTGTGCCGCCGACCTCCGGGAGGAGGGCATCGACGCCCAGGCCGTCTCCAGCCCGGAGGCGGCCGCCGCCGAGGCGACGGTCGTTATCACCGCAACGACGAGCGACGAGCCCGTCATCGCGGCCGATGCAATACCGGAGGGGTGTGTCGTCGTCGCCGTCGGCGCCTACGATGCCGAGAGCCGTGAGCTCCCGGCGGCGCTGTTCGACCGTGCGGACCGCGTGTTCGCCGACGTCCCGGAAGAGGTGGCCGGCATCGGCGACCTCAGCGGGACCGGCCTCGGAGCTGAGGCGCTGGTGCCGTTCGGCGCCGTCTTCGCCGGCGAGGCTGGGCGAGAGTCGCTGGCGGAACTGCTGATCGTTGAGAGCGTCGGCACCGCGACGTTAGACGCCGCGGCTGGGGAACAGCTGTTCGAGCGCGCCAAGCGTGAAGCAGTCGGGACCGAAGTACGCGTCGATTGACATCCTCCCCGCCCTGAAGGGCGAGGATTCCAGCGTGGGACAGCGGGCCGGTCCCGTGTCCCCGCTGGCAACGTCTCGCCTGCCGAACGGAGTCCGGCGAGGCGATACCGGGTTCGTGCGCGATACGTCGGCCCCGCGAGGGGTGT
>CAZLOO010000467.1:0-2103 GCA_964561055.1 uncultured Halobacteriales archaeon | reverse complement strand
CGGCGGTCGGCCAGCCGGTCGACGAAGGAGCGCAGCGCTGCCGTCCGGTCGCCGTCGTCGGAGAACGTATCCACGTCATCGAGCACCACCAAGGCGGGGGCGTTCTGCTCGGCGTTCCGGGCCACCTCCCGGAGGGAGCCGTCACCCTCGACGAGTGCCGGGCAGGAAACCGCGACCGGCGTGGCAGGGGTCTCGTTGGCGGCCGCCCGCGCGAGCAGGGTCTTGCCCGACCCGGAGGGACCGTGCAAGAGCACACCGTTCGGAGGGCGCCCGCCCAGCGAGTCGAACACCTCAGCGTGGGCGAAGGCCGGCTCCACCGTCTCACGGAGCGCGGTGACCGCCGCTTCCAGGCCGCCGACGTCGTCGTAGCCGACCGACCCCAGCGCTAGCCGGGCGGTGCCGTCGGCGTCGTGGCGTATCTCGACGGCAGTGTCCTCGCTCACGACGACTGGGCCGCCAGGGTCCGTCTCCCGGACGGTGAACTCGACGGTGACAGAGCCCGCGAGCAGCGACAACTCCAGGCGATCGCCGGCCAGCACCGGCTGCCCTTCGAGGCGGCGAAGTACAGCGTTCTCCCCGCCGCGGACCCGGCGGGCCGCCTCAAGCACAACCCTGTCCGCCGTCGCGGGCTGGACCGGCTCGATATTGACCGTGTCGCCGCTTCCGACGCCCGCGTTGCGGGCGACCCGGCGGCTCATCGCCAGCGCGTCGACCGGCTCGCCAACGACCGCGACGGTCGTGCCGGTCCCTTCTACCCGGACCACGTCCCCCCTGCTGATTCCGTCGGACGTAGGGAGCTGGACGACCGGCTCCTCGTTGCCGACGACCTGCTCGACAGTGAACGTCGCCATTCAGTACTTGTGGTAGACCTCGCCACACCGGGTGCACTCGATGGTGGTCCGGCGGAGCAGCCCCTTACGCTTGATGACGGCGCCGTGACAGTCCGGGCAGACCCCCATCGCGCGGTCGTCGGCGACGCGAACTGATAGGTCCAGCAGGAGGTCGTTGAGCTCCTCTATCTGCTCCTCCTGTTCGTCCACGCGGTCCTGGAGCTGGTCGATGACTTCCTCGTACTCCTCGGCGGCCTCCAGGTCGAGCACGACGTCGTCGTCGAGTGCTTCCTCGGCCTCGCTCTGTTCTTTCGTACGCTCCTCCGTCGCCTCCTCCTGGCTATCGCTCATATCCCACAGTTAACAGCCGAAGTCTTTAATATGTCCCCTCGGACTGGCGGATGACCCGACGACGCAGCACCCATCCGACGGCGACGATGCCGAGCGCGACGAACCCGTTGAGCACGACTGGGACGACGCTGTTGTTGGAGATCCCTAAAACCACGGCGTAGGCCAGCCACAATACTCCGAACAGCACGTGAATCCCCAGCACCAGCGTCGGCAGGTCCAGCAGTGAGTCGAGATCCATGCTGATTCTTCAACGGGGGTCGTTACATACGTTACCCTCGGCGGGCGACCCGCAGGCTCTTGGTCCCCTCGGCCCATAGTGGACATATGCCCAACTGTATGCGTGCGCGCACGGGAGACGGCCCAACGTCGGTGGTCGGTGAGCGATGACGACAGCACCCGGTCACAGCCGGACGGACAACCGCCCGGCACTGATACTGCTCGCGGTCTCCGTGCTGGTGGGAATCGCCGCGCTGTTCGCGCTGCCGGCATTGCAGGCGATTGGTCTTGATTTCTGGGTGGCGTTCTGGGGACTGATGGGTGTGGAGTTCCTCGCTGCCGTCGGGGTGACCTACGCCGTGCTTGAGCTCCGAACTGACACCGAACAGTTGTAATGTGAAGGTAACCGCACGGCGAGAGGTTGGCCACAACATTTACTTTTAATACATATCGCCACGAAGGTCGGGTTGGTATGGCACCACTAGACCTTGCAGCCATTGCATCCATCCTACTTCAGCCGGATGGGTTCCAACTGGCAGGCTTCCGAGGCTTCGAAGGCGAAGGAATATGGCTCGCCCTGGGCAGCGTCCTGATGCTGATCGGGCTGGTGTACTTCATCGCGAAGGGTTGGGATGTCGACGATCCCCAGGCCCAGGAGTACTACATCATCACCATCCTCATTCCGGGGATCGCCGCCGCGTCGTAC
>CAZLOO010000466.1:0-2110 GCA_964561055.1 uncultured Halobacteriales archaeon | reverse complement strand
CCGGCGATGGGGAGCCACGGTGGCGCCACCGCCAAGGGTCAGCGGGAGACGCTGGCCTCGCTGGGCATTACGGAGGACACTGTCGGCTGTGAGGTGGTCTCCTCGATGGCCGTCGAGCGGGTCGCCGATGACAGCGAGGGCCGGCCGGTGTACGCCGCCGAGGACGCGCTGGCTGCCGACGCGGTGGTGCTTGCCAACCGGGTGAAAGTGCACACGGACTTCTCCGGCCCAATCGAGAGCGGGCTGGCGAAGATCGCCGTCGTCGGCGTCGGCAAGCAGCGTGGCGCCGAGGCCGCCCACAAGGCGGCGCTGGCCGACGGCCTCGCGGACGTGCTGACCGAGCGGGCGGCGCTGCTGTTCGCGGAGACGCCCATCGTCGGCGGGGTGGCGCTCGTTGAGAACGCGGGCGAGCGGGCCGCCGTCATTGAGGGAATCGACGCCGAGGAGATTCTCGACCGGGAACCGGAGCTGCTGGAGCGCTCCCGCGAGCTGCTGGGCACCCTGCCGGTCGAGGAGCTGGACCTGCTGATCGTCGACGAGATCGGCAAGGACGTCTCGGGGACCGGAATGGACACGAACGTGGTCGGGCGGCTGCTGATGGACGGCGAGCCCGAACCGGAATCACCGGCGTACAGCCGCATCTACGTCCGGTCGCTGACCGATGCCTCCCACGGCAACGGCACCGGTATCGGGCTCGCGGACTACGCCCACCGGGACGCGGTGGAGGCACTGGACCTCACCGACACGTACGTCAACGCTGTCACATCAGGGGAGCCGGTGCGCGCGCGGCTGCCGCTGGTAGTACCGACCGACAAGGCGGCGCTGACGGCGGCTTACTCCGCGGTCGGGGTCGAGGACCCCGCAGGGATGCGGATCGCCCGCGTCAAGAACACACTGGACCTGGACCGCTTCTGGCTGTCCGAGCCAGTCCTTGACGACGTCCGCGACGACCCTGGGGTGTCGGTGGAACAGCCGGAGCCTCTGATATTCACGGACGGTGACCTCGTGGAACCGCCCCGCCCCTGATCCAAGCCGGCGCCGGGTTTTTAGCCCCCTCCCCCCGGGAGCCTCCGTATGTCGACATATACCGTCTACCCGATCCGCTGTGGCACCCTCGATCTGCCCAAATCCGGGCTCACCTACCTGCTCGATGAGGGACAGACCGTCCGCTCGCCGGTGGTCGTGCTACTCCTGCTGCCGGACGACCCCGACGACGACTGGGTGGGGGTCGTCGACGCCGGTGCCGCCGAGGGGGAGTTGGCGGGCAGGAACATCCCCGACGGGGGGGCCGACCCCATCCGGGAGGGGCTGGCCGAACAGGGGGTCGAGCCAGGAGATATCGACCACCTGATACTTACCCACCTCCACCACGACCACGCTGCCAACGTGGAGCTGTTCTCCGACGCCGAGGTCCTGATTCAGCAGGCGGAGCTGGCGGCTGCCCGCGATCCACTGCCGTACATGGAGCGGGTGTACATTGACGACCAACTCGCGGCCGTCGAGCGCGCGGACACGACCGTCGTCGAGGGCGGCTACCGGCTCCGGGAGGGCATCGAGCTCCGGCTCACGCCCGGACACACGGAGGGGATGCAGTCGGTCGTCGTCGACACCGCCGGTGGTCCTCACGCCCTGGTGTGTGACCTGGTGTACTGCCGACAGAACCTTGACCCGTCGCTAACGGAGATACGCGATGTCGACGGTCGAACGATTGAGATAGAGCCGGCCGACTACGACGCCGACTACGTCCCGCCGGGGCTGCACGTTGACGTGCAGGCCTGCTACGACAGCTTCGAGCGGATGCGCGAGCGGGTCGGCACCGGGGGAACCGTCGTGGCCGGCCACGACCCGGCCGTGCTCGGTGAGCCGTTCCCGCGCTGAGCGCGGGCGTCGCCCGGGCGGCGGTTGATTCTTGTGCCGGGCCCGAGAGACGCCCGCATGGAGACGGACAGCGACGACGTGCGGGTGTCGGCGGATGCGCTGGAACCGTTCGCGCGGGAGTTGGCGAGCGCCCACGGGGCGCCCGCGGAGGTGGCCGAGCAGGTGGCGGCGTCGCTGGTCGCCGCGGACCTCCGGGGCCACCGCTCGCACGGGGTTATCCGGCTGGGGATGC
>CAZLOO010000465.1:0-2116 GCA_964561055.1 uncultured Halobacteriales archaeon | reverse complement strand
CGTTCACCCATAACAATCGCATCGTGACCTGGAACCTCATCGATCAGGGCCGCAAACGGGGCCCTTCCGGCGACCCCCGTCGTCCGCACACTGATCCCGCTGTTCCGGAGTTCCTCCGCTGCGGTATCGAGGCGTTCTGTGGGCGCTTGCTCATCCTCAGCGGCGAGAAACAGCGTCACGTCGATGTCCCGGTCGCCGACGAGATCCTTCACGAACGACAGAATGCGCTCAACGGCGACGTCACCCGACAGCGGGACGAGAATCCGGTCAACGTCGCCGGTCATTCCTGAAATAGCTAACGCCTGAGCGTCGATCTCGTTGGCGATTCGGTCGATAGTCTGCTCACGGTCATGAGTGAACACGAGCCGGTGGTCGGCCGCGCCACCAGCCGTCCGAAATTCCTCGCTCAAATCCTCCAACGCGTCCGTGGCACGATCTTCGTACTGGAGTCGGGCCTGATCAGGTGGCGTCTGGTCGGGGAGCACGTGATAGCCGAGCACCGTCACATCAACGGTCCCGAGCAGGTTCATTAACCCCGGGGAGACCGTCTCACCTTTGAGCACAGCGACGGGAACGAGTACGCGGGTCATTACAGGGCCCCCCTAAGAGTCACGTCCCGAGCGTAATAGAAGTACCACCCGGTGGTCGCCAGAATGACGAGCGCGCCGACGATAATGGAGAGCCGGTTCATGAACAGAATGAGTGCGAAACTCGCCACCGCGCCCACGACAGGTATTATCGGGCCGCCGGGAACGCGGAACTCCGGCTCGTACCACTCGGGTTCGTCCCTGCGAATCGCCACCAGTGCAACACAGATCAACCCGTACATGATCAGGTGGAGAAACGAGGCGACTTCCGCGAGCAACTGCACCTCGCGGGTCGCCGCCAGGACGATCACCGGCCCGCCGGCCATCCCCAGAGCCACGTGGGGCGTTCCATATTTCAGGTTGATCCGGCTGGCCCACCGCGGCAGGAGCGCGTCCTTCGAGACGCCGTAGATCGCCCGGGAGGTACTCAGAATCGAGGCGTTTGCCGAGGACATCGTCGCAAGCAGTCCGCCGACGACGATGACGAGCGCGCCGCCGAGGCCGAGCAACTCGCGGCCGATTTCGACCATCGCCGTCTCGCCGAACGTTCCGAGTTGGGTCCGGTCGAAGACACTCGTCGCAATAAAGATCGTCAGGACGTACATGATCGTGACGATGACGACGGACCCGATCATCGCCAGCGGGAGGTTTCGATCGGGGCGTTTGATCTCTCCAGCGACAGTCGCAACTTGCGCGAAGCCAAGATACGAGGTGAACACGAGCGCCGCCGTTGACAGAATCGGCAGTGCTGCCCACCGGTCCGCCTCCGTCCCGCCTGACGGCTCGGACCCGACGACGCCCAGCACGTCGAGCAACCCGAACGCCAGGAAGGCAACGAGCATCGACAACAGCAGCGCAACGATGCCGTTCTGGAGCTTCGCCGCATTCTCCGTCCCGGTAACGTTCAGCACGGTGAACGCGATACCGGCCACCACAGCGAGTACGGAGACGATACCACCGGGACTCGCACCGACGGTGACGCCGACCAAGGCGAGCGCGTCAAGTGCATAAAATCCCAGGCCGACGAGGTAGAAGGCGGTTGCGAACACGAGGCCGAGCCACAGCGAGAGCCCGACGACGGTACCGGCGAGGGTGCCGAGCCCGCGGGAGATGAAATAGTAGCCGCCGCCGCTTTTCGGCATCGCGGTGGCCAGCTCGGAGGTGGGCAACGCGACGAGTAGTGCCACGACGCCACTGAGCGCGAATGAGGCCGTCGCAGCCGTTCCGACCTCGGCACCTGCGAGGCCAGGAAACACGAATATACCTGCTCCGATCATCGTCCCGATACCGATTGCGAGACCGCCGACGAGACCGAGCGTCCGTTCGAGCTCGGCGCCATCGGTAATCGTCGCCTCGTCGGTTTCGACGACGGATTCGGCGACGGGGGCCTCGCCCTCAATATTGGTTCCACTTGGCTCGGTACCCATGTTGACACGTTTCCCGCGGCTGCCCTGTTAATAGTACCCTCCCGACGAGAGGCGGGATTTTACACCTTCATTCTCTTACTCCGAGGTATGCAACCTTCCGGT
>CAZLOO010000464.1:0-2117 GCA_964561055.1 uncultured Halobacteriales archaeon | reverse complement strand
CAGAAATCCGTCTCATAACAGTTTGGGCCACGCCAGGCCGGATGGCGTCGCCGGCAGCCGACGGATGTGGTTTGTTAGCATCCGAGGCGGCTGCTGTCTCCTCAGTCCCGCGCCAGAACCCCGCCTAGCTCCGGAGCCGCGAGCCCGTATAACTATCTCCGATCACAAACTATTGCTACAGAGCGTACTTCTCCGAGCGGCAGCGCCGGGGGCGCCGGGCAGTTCCGGCGCGGTTCGAGGGAACGTCTCACGTGTTCGAGACGTATTCGGAGCCGGTAGTGGCGGTCCCGTCATCGAATCAGGCAGTCTTAATGCTCGAAGGCCTCACCTGACCGCTGATAGGTAAGACAAACCAGGACTGGTGGCCGAACCAGCTGCGTCTGGACGTTCTCGACCAGAACGCCCAGCAGGTTGACCCGATAGGCGAGGAGTTCGATTACGCCGAGGCGTTCGAGAGTCTCGATCTGGAGGCGGTGAAGGCGGACATCGAGGAGGTGATGACGACCTCCCAGGACTGGTGGCCGGCGGACTACGGTCACTACGGGCCGCTGTTCATCCGGATGGCGTGGTACAGCGCCGGGACCTACCGCGCTAGCGATGGCCGCGGCGGGGCGGTCGGGGGCCAACAGCGCTTCGCGCCGATCAATAGCTGGCCGGACAACGCCAACCTCGACGAGGCGCGCCGGCTGCTGTGGCCGATGAAACGGAAGTACGGCCGTAGTCTCTCGTGGGCGGATCTGATGATCCTGGCCGGGAACGTCGCCTCCGTCGGGGCGCCCTCATGTAGGGAGTCATTCGGTCCTCGTCGGCCTCGAAGGCCTCCCGCTGGAAGGTGGCCCGCTCCATCCCCAGCGGGGCGAGTATCTCCTCCTCGACGTAGTCCGCGAACGACCGGCCGGTCACCGTCTCGACGAGCCGTCTCAGCACACGTAGCCGGAGTTGTAGTAGAGGAACGTCTCGTGGTCGGTGACCCGTCGGTCGATCGAGCCCTGCACGTGGCGCCGGAAGTCCGCCTCGCTCGACAGCGGCACCTCGCCGCCTGTGCCGAGCCGGCGGGCCATCAGCGGCCCGGCGACTCCGTCGTCGGGCATTCCCGAGGTATAAGTGAGCAGCTCCTCGACCGCGATCGGCTCGCCGGGCGCGTCGGCCAAGTGTGGCACGTAGCCCTCGAGCGGGTCGTCCAGGCCCACCTGGTCCCCCTCGACCAGTTGCATGACCGCCGTCGCGGTGAACGCCTTCGTGCAGGAGCCGACACCGAACAGCGACTCCGGGATGACGGCGGTGTTGTCCTCCAGCGTCCGGGCGTCGAATTCCTCTGCCGTCACCGAGTCGCTGTCGACGATCGCGACTGCAGCGCCAGGGATCTGGTGCTGGGTCAGCCAGTCCGAGACGACGTCTCGACTGCTGTCCGTCGCTCGTCCGCGAGTCCTTCAAGTGTCATGGCTTCGGTTCCGATCCTGCCCGGTAAAATGTATCTCTCCATACATACCAAACCGGAAGCGGTGCCCGTGACTGGTGTCGGAGGGAGCTGTTTTCAATCCGCCGGCGACTCCTCGGCGTCGCGTCCGAACCGCAGGCGGTCCGCTACGGTGTTGGCTCCCGACCCGTCCCCGAACCAGGAACGGAGCACGCGCCAGAGCACACCCGGCGGGAGCAGGCCGTCTGCGTCGCAGACGCCCGGCGTGATGGGGGAGGAAGGCCGCTTTGACCCGGCTGTACGCGCCGGAACGCACGTCCGGGGTTGTAACCGGGCGGCGGCCGCTGACGGTCAGCGCGAAAGCGTTCTTGCGGCCCAAGGAAACGCGCAACCCGCATCTCTCCGTCGGTGAATCCTACCCCCTTAGCGGCAGTAGGAGATCAACGGCTGCGAGTTGCCAGAGCTCGTCCAAGACGTCGCTCGCCCGGCCGAAGAAGCGTAGGGCGAGCCCGTCCACCCGGGGCCTCAGCGAGTCCAGAGAGGTGGTCTGTCCCGTCACGCCACAGCTGCCGACAGCAGTCAGCCGTCGCTCAGTAGTCCCGGTAGTTCATCATCACGGCCTTCACTTGGGTCATCGACTCGAGATGCCACTTGCTGCCGTAGCGGCCGCCGGAGCCGCTCTGCTTATAGCCGCCGAACG
>CAZLOO010000463.1:0-2118 GCA_964561055.1 uncultured Halobacteriales archaeon | reverse complement strand
GTCCGGCTCGCTCTCTGAGGCCGATGATCACTACGCACTTGCAGACGCAGCCAGTCTGTCCCTGACAACTCACCGTGGTGGTGAGTCCACGCCGTGGCAGTTCTCATTGGTTCGGACAGACAGTCAGATTATGATTTCACAGGCAAAGGCAGGTCCGGAGAAGTTTGACCCAGTCCTCAAGCGCTTCGACATCGAGAAACACCCCGTGTCTGACGATCCGGCTGAGTTCCATCATGCTGTCAGCCGTCGGGTCTGGCAAGAGGACCCAGAGCAGCCACATATCAAATCACAGCGCAGTGAGGGACGCATTTTCGAGTTGCTCTACCGTGACCCGGACGGCTGGCATCTTGCTCGCGCCGACCCAGATGATGAACCGAGTGATTCTGCAGATGACCCTGCATATGAATCGACCGAGCATCCGGGCGTGACCGTTTCGTCTACCTACATTCGGGCAGAGGACGGGAATGACATCAAATACACCGAGGATCGGGACTACCGGATCACAGCGGATATTCTCGAAAAATATGCGGAGGTCTATGTCCTCTCGTATTACGAACTGAACGAGGAATCACAGGAGAGGGCAGTCTGGAAGGTTGACGACGCCGTTGCCTATCGGCTCGTTTCGGGAGACTGAGTATATTTCGAGGCCCGCTCACGATTGGGATACAGAGTCTCACTCGGCTAAACTGTCCACATCTTCGAGTATACGCTGCAACGTCGGCTGGTGGCTGGTATCGACATGTCCCGTCTGTTCGTGCATCACCTCGCGGAGTCTGTCGACATATCCGGCTGAGATGTCTGGGTCAGCCTTGGCAGCATAGTATAGCGCGATTAGTGCGTGGCGCCGCTGCACGGGTTCACCAGTGTCGATGAGCGCCTGTGCCTCCGTTACCGCGACGTTCGACCCATCCCGGAGTGCGGCATGCTTGAGAGTGATTGCTTCGAGTTCAGCCTCCGAGACTCGTTCCTCGGGTTGCAAAGGGTATCCGTACTTGTCTTGGTTGGCTACCTTCACCCACACCTCGTGGGTACCATTCTTCACGAGTACCCACCGTTTCGGATAGGTGTCTCCGTTAGAGGTCGAGGCGACGACTTCGACAGTATTCCGGTTCACCATCCTGTGCATCCCGTAGGGGTGAACCCGACGATCTTCACCGATCTTCACCCAGTATGTGTCGTCAGGTGCGTCACTATGCGAGAGCACAATTAATGTTTCTTGTGCATTCTATTCAGTATTTCTATTACCTTTGATTATTACGGGGATTGCTCAGCATACGACACTGGCAGTGTATGCTGCAGACGCGCGTTGTATTCAGCACTGCCGCTGAAACCTATCACTAATAGAGGGTTTTCCAGCAAGCTCGCCGTCGCCGTACCGGAGTGCTCGCCAGACCGGGCAGGCAACAGTTCACTCGTCGTCCTCGTCACCGGCGACGAACTCCGCCAGCGAGCGGTCCTCGGCGCCCACGTCCGTCGGCGGCGCGACCTGCCGGGATTCCAGGCCGAACTCCTCGAGCAGCCGCTCGGCTCGCTCCGTGACCGAGGGCGCCACCAGAATCCCGCGCACGTCGGCGTCGACGCTCTCGACGTACCGCCGGAGCTGACTGACCGCGTCGGGGCCGACCCGCCGCCGTTTCAGCTCAAGGATGACCGGCCGCCCGTCCCCGTCGTACCCCCACACGTCCACCGGTCCCGCGGGCGTCTCGTACTCCTTCGCCTCGGGCCGGAACCCCTCTTCGATCAGTTCCGGCGTCTCGAAGATGCGGTCACGGAGATCTGCCTCCGAGCCCTGTAACTCCAGGCTTGCGTCGTCGTCCATCGGCATTACGGCCGCATGGTACACCCGTTCGCAGGTGATCCGGATCACCTCGCGGGGATTGGTGCGGACCGCCGTGAGTACGAGCGGATCCGTGTCGGTGACCTGCACCGTCGCCCCCGGCGGCTGCCAGTTGCGGGGCTCCTGCTTGGTGTCGCCGTGGACCAGCACGGTCCCGTCGGGCTTGCACAAAACAAACCGGTCACCCGATTCCAGTTGGGACTGGGCCCGGCCCTCGTAGGCCACAGCACACCGGGTGTACAGCGAGAGACAGGCGTTGCGGCGCTTGCTCTCGCCGAGGA
>CAZLOO010000462.1:0-2121 GCA_964561055.1 uncultured Halobacteriales archaeon | reverse complement strand
TCGGCGTCGTACTCCACCGGCGCCTGCTCGTCCGTGTCGCTGGCGGCCTCGCTCTCCCCGCCCGGCGGTCGGAGGATGACCCCGTCCTCGGGGAACGCCCGATAGGTCGTCATCGACGCCGGGAGGGCGGTCAACTGAGCGCCCTCAAGCGGCCCGTCGATGCAGCGTCCCAGCGATTGTTTGAACTCACTGCCGGTGGGGCGGTCGTACATCACGAGATCGTCGTCCGCGAGTTTACCCGACACGCCGAGTTCCACCGTCCGGCCCTCAAGACGGCGGTCGTAGACGACGGCGCTGGCACACAGCGGACACCAGGTGACCGCCACCGGCCGCCCAGCGACGACGTCATTGACGATTTCGTGATAATGGAGGTACCGGATCGGGTATGCCCGCGGCGGGCCCTCGGCGCCGAGCGCCGACGGGTCGAGGACGATCACGTCCTCATCGGGAGCGCCGTCGAATCCCACGCCGAATTCGGGGTCGTCGACGCTCGGGATGGCGTCCGGCGGGAGCACCTGCCTGACGTTCATACCGGGGGCTCACCCCGCGAGCACCTAAGCACGGCGGGGACCGTGCAGTACTTTCCCGAGCCGGTCGTTGTGTGCATATGACTCGGTTCGAGGCCGACGACGCCGCCGGCCGACTCTCGCTGCTGGCGGAGGCGGTGGCCGCCAACCGGCGCCGTCCCGGCGAGGGGGTCGTCGTCGAGAGCGACAGCGGCCGTGCCGAGTACGACGATCGACGAGTCCGCCTCGAGCTCGACGGGGCGGCCCAAGACCGGCTGGCCGGACTGTTGGGCTCGTTCCCGGCGTTCAAGCGTAAGCAGCCCGACACCCGCAAGGCCCCTGAGAGGGTGGTGTACGTCTCCGCCGTCGCTGACCCCAAACGCGTAGCGGACTTCCTCGAAGGGGTGTTCAGGGAGGTGTTCGGCGAACCGGAGGGGTACGAACTCCGGGTCGTCCGGATCTGAGATTGACTCGGGAGGAATTCTAGAAAACCGCTTTCCGTCCGCATGGTCCCCGGACAGGTATGAGACGGAGAAAGCTACTCCTCGGTGCCGGCGGGGTCGGTGTCGCTGCCGTCGCCGGCGTTACGGGCTGGGAGCTGTTCGCACCGGAAACCTCCACACAGCGTGACGAGCAAACGGGCGATGGCGTCGAGGTGCTCAAACGAGGGAAGTGGGCCGGCAAGGACGGCCACGCCGTCAGCGGGACGGTCGCGCTTGTCGCCGTCGGGGGCGGCCACGCGCTCCGGTTCCGGGACTACGAACAGACCCAGGGACCGGATGTGTTCATCTACGTCACGCCCGCTGAGGACCCCGACACGAGCGATGAAATCGCTGATGGGACGAAGGTACTGCTGGAGGGGGGCGCCGACGGCGGGGAGTCTACCCTCGAGGGAGACTTCACGCAGGTGCTGCCCAAGGCGGTCGACCCAGCGGCGATAACCGGCGTGGCCGCGTGGTGTGATCGGTTCAGCGTCCCGTTCGGCGCGGCGACACTCTCCTCAACCTGACCGGCGGTACCGCGTTCCACAAGGCGTTTACCCGCCTCCGGAGTAGCGCCGCTCCATGGGCGAAGGTGATACCCTCCTCAACGCCGTCGTCGGTGCCGTCGTGACGGTCCTTACGTCATTCCTCCCGCTGTCCCCGGTGCTCGGGGGGGCGGTTGCCGGCTATCTCCAGCGCCGCGACGGGTTCGCCGTCGGTGCGCTGTCGGGGCTGCTGGCGGCGATACCGCTCGTGTTGCTCATGGGGCTGTTCCTCGGTGTCGTGACCGCGTTCCTCGGGGTCGGGGCCCCCCGGGGGCTATTCGGCGTCGGCTTCCTTGGCGTACTGTTCCTCGGACTGCTGGTCGTGTACAGCGTCCTCTTCGGGGCGGCCGGCGGATACCTCGGCGTCTACGTCTACGAGGAGAGCGACGGCGGCCTGCTCTGATTACTCGCCGAGCAGGCGCTGGAGCAGTGAGCGGTCCTGGGCCCGCTCGGCAAGCAGCACGGAACAGTCAACATCCTCGACGACATCCATCACCAGCGAGCCGCCGATCAGCCGCCGGAGCAGGCCCCGCCGGATGGTTGCCGAGCGGGGGAAGGCGCTCACCAAGCCCATCAAGTGGTTTTCCA
>CAZLOO010000461.1:0-2146 GCA_964561055.1 uncultured Halobacteriales archaeon | reverse complement strand
ACGGCCCCTTCACGTTCACGTCCATGATCCGGTGGTACTGCTCCTCGGTCGTCTCCAAGAAGTCGTCAGAGTGGGTGAGCCCGGCGTTGTTCACCATGACGCTCACCCCGCCGAACTCGCCGGCGGCGTCGACCGCCCGTTCGATGTCCGCGACGCTGGTGACGTCACACTGCACGTACGCGGCCGACCGGTCGGTTTCGCTCTCGATGCGCTCGTGAGTTGGCTGGCCGCCCTCGCGGGGCTCCTCGCGGAGGTCGGCGACGACGACGTCCGCGCCGTGCTCGGCAAAGGTGTACGCGATTGCACGGCCGTTGCCGCTGGCGGCCCCCGTGACCACAGCGACCCGGTCTGTCAACAAATCACTCATACCCACCGCGGCCGGGGGCAGGATATAAATCCCCTTGCTCGGCCGGCTCAGTATCGCCCCAGGAGCTCCTCGCCGAGCCGCTCCAGCTGCTCGAGTTCCGCCGCCAGGCTGTCGGCGGCGGGCGCCAGCGCGAGATGGGTGGTGCCAGCCTCGGCGTACGCCTCGATGGCCGCCGTGAGGTCGTCCGGCTTCCCGGTGATGGCACCTTCGGGCCCGCCGTCGCCGAGGTGAACGGTCCGCCGGACGGCGATTTCAGGCTCACCGTCACGGTCGTAGTCCTGCCACGCGCGGGTGATGCGCTCGCGGGCATCCGCGACCGCGCCCGGACTGTCATTGACGATAGTCCAGCCGTCGCCGTACTCCGCGACCCGGCGGAACGCCGCCCCGGATTTCCCGCCGATCCACATGCGGGGGCCGTCGCCTGTCGGTCCGGGGTAGAAGCCTGTGCGCGCGAAAGAGTGGTGCGGGCCGTCGAAGGCGAATTCTCCCTCCTCGCAAGCCCGCTCGAAGATATCGAGGAACTCGTCGGTGCGCGAGCCCCGTTCCTCGAAGGGGACGTCCAGGGTTTCGAACTCGGAGGCGAGCCAGCCGGTGCCAACGCCGAACTCGAAGCGACCGCTCGAAAGCGTGTCTAGCGTGAGCGCCTGCTTGGCCATCAGCACCGGGTGGCGCAGCGCCACCAGACAGATGTTCGAGCCTACCGCCACGTCGTCGGTCACCGCCGCGAGGTAGGATAGCACCTGCATCACGTCGCAATAAGGGGTGTCTACCGCCGCCCAGTCCGGCTCCCCGAACGGATAGCCGGCGTAGTCGATCTCTGCCTGGAGGCTGACATGGTCGTCCCGCCAGAGGGTGTCGAACCCCGCCGACTCGGCGGTTCGCGCCAGTACCTCCCAGGCCGCGGGGTCCTCGTAGCGGTCGTACCGTGGAACGTGGTAGCCGAACTCCATCGACCTGGCCATGGCCGGGAGTTGGAACGCCCCGGCATAAAACCCCCTGCGGGCGCGGGGTTGGCCCGCGTGCATTGCTGAAATAAGATTTGTACAGATGGGAATCTATTTATGCCGACAGTCTAACCAACTCTCCGTATGCAGTCTGATGACACGGGAGCGGTTGACAGGCGGAAAGTGATGAAAGGGTTAGGCGCGGCAGGCCTGGTTGGACTTGCCGGCTGTACCGGCGGTGACGGCGGCGACGGCGGCGACGGCGGCGACGGTGATGGCGGCGACGGTAGCGTGCTCTTCGGACAGATGTCCGCATACTCCGGCGGCCTGGCGTGGATCGGCCCGCGGGCCCGTCAGGGCATCGAGGTTGCCCAGAAGCAGATCAACGACGCAGGCGGCATCACCAGCGACGGGCTGAACTTCGAGTTCACCACACAGGACACGGAGACCCAGCCGTCGGCGGCGCTGTCAGCGTTCGAGAACCTGGTGAGCCAGGACGTGGTCGGCATCATCGGCGCCTCCAGCACGGTGACGCCGAACCTGTTCGAGCCGATCAACAACACCGGGATTCTCTACTGTACCCCCTTCGCCGGCACGCCGCAGGTCGACTCGGCCAACGGCCGCTGGATCTACCGGTCGGTTGCCGGTGACACCATCGTCGGCCCGGCGCTGGCCCAGTACGCACTGGACCAGGGCTTCGAGTCAATGTACGTCACGTTCAAGGACGACAAGGGCTCGCAGGGGTTCTCCGTGAGCGTTGCCAATTACTTCGAGAACAACGGCGGCGAGATCGTCGGGGAGACGGCGCTGGCGCCCCAGGCCCAGTCCTACCGCT
>CAZLOO010000460.1:0-2164 GCA_964561055.1 uncultured Halobacteriales archaeon | reverse complement strand
GGCAAGTCCGGCGACGACGACGGCACCGACTTCGGGCGGCATCGGTCCGGGCCCAAAGACTGCTGGCAGGATGAACAGGTTCGTGACGAAGATGGCGGACGGCACCAGTAGGAAGATGCTGAGTGCCCGTTGGTAGTCGTCGCTCTGAAGGGTGGCACCGCTAAACGAGACGAACGCCAAGAGGCTCCCGACGAAGACACCAGGAATAAAGTAGACGATGGGTATCGGGAAATTTCCCGGCTCGTATCCAGCGACGAACGCATAGAGCGACACCACTGCCAGTACGGCGAAGGCCACCACACCGATTACGGCAAACACGGCACCTGCACGGGACAGCCACCGGCTCCGGTCGGCGAGTCCAGGATACAACCCGAGTAGTCCGAGGAGACCGGCTATCCAGCCGCCGGCGATGAATGCTTCTCCCACCATCAGGCTCAGGCGTTCCGTACCCGCGACAATCTGAATTCCGTTGAGTGCCGCGGAAACGATAAACATCGCTGCGCCGAGGAAGAATAGCGTCGGCCGTCGCTGTTCGAGCGATTCCAGCATCCCGTTACGGACCGCCATTGATACTCACCTCCGGATTGTCCCGATCAGTTCCAGTCAATCGGTTACCGCACGGTACGCCAAGGCGTTTCGCTGTCGTGTGTGTCATTGGTGCGTGTGGTCGGTTGAGTCACGCTGTAACGGTAGACCGAGCGCGACCTCCTCGCTCCCCTATCGGGTCTATGGTGGTTTCTGTCCCTGCGGACGGGACCGTTTCTGTAACGCTGCGACACAAGTTAACAAGGGTCGCGTTCGGGAATAAGTGTTATTTGTACGACATTCCAATTGGGAAACTGATATATCATTCTCCCAATAGAGGCGGGGATGCTGCTGACAGGAATGAACGGTCTATTGAAATACTCAGCAACTGATACGAATGTGCTGAATACAGACAGAGAGGGTAGGTATATTAGTGGTCTCCACACAGCTACTCTCGTATCATATCGACGATAGAAAGGTCAGCGTCCACAGTCACCGTAAGCGTGTCATCGTTGACGGTAAATGTGTATTTAGCTTCAAACGGGTCGTGAGAGAGGATTGTCTCCTCGACGGCGGCGTACGGGTGGAAGTCGCCTGGAGAAACCGGGTCAATCCCGTGCTCGATTAAAAACGCCATCACTTCGATCTGTGGCACAAGGTAGGCAGCGATACCTACAGGAACCTCGAAAATACAGTTTGTGCAGGTGACAACGGTCATGGCTGCGAACCGCTGTCCACACTGGTCACACATCGTCTCGGTCCCGTCGTGGGACTCGCAAACGTCCAGAGAATGCTCAACCATGCCCGAACACCGTGAACAGATACCCCGACCCACCGCATGTACAGTGAGACCAGTCCAGGTCTGAGACACGTCGTGTATCTCTGCAGCGGTCCGCCCGTCAACCGCTGCCGGCGGAAGTAGTCTATAGCCGAGATTCCCTTCGGGGAACCGGGGGTCCTCAGAATCCGCCTGCTCGCGCATACCCGAACACTCGGGACAGTGCATCGTAACAAGCTCATGCTCATAGCCGACTTTGATATGGGCCGAACAGATCGGACACGGCCTGTCCGTCTGAGTTGGCTCACGCACTGGATCAGTCGTCACTGCTCCCGAGAGGACAGCCTCCAGCACGCGTTCACCCTGCCGACGGAGAACGTACCCTTGGTCGGTCTTGCCGATGAAGTGGCCGACGAGCTTGTCGAGGTGGTAACTGAAGTTCGAGATATCGTCATACTCGACGCGCTCAAACAGAGCCGAATAGGCCAGCGGTTCGTCGGCTTCGCCAAGGGCTCGCATAATCTCGAACCGAGCCTCCTCCCCCAAGACAGCGAACGCTTCTTCCGGTGACACCACCCTCAACGCTCCTGACTCCGTGCCGGTTGTCATGACACCACATACGGACGTTATGAAAATAAAATTCGACTCCGAACAGGTGCCCGCTGACCGCTCCACGACGGCTCAGTCGCCTCGGAGCGTTCGGTAGACCGTAGAAAATGTCAGAATTTCTTAAGTAGCCTCGTACGCCCTGTAATTATGCTGATTGGCGTTGTTGCCGTGTGTGTATGTCAATTACTAACACGAGCGTATGGGAACCGCTCGAAAAGTGGAGTCCGACGCCATTCTTCATCGCCGGAGTGA
>CAZLOO010000459.1:0-2167 GCA_964561055.1 uncultured Halobacteriales archaeon | reverse complement strand
TCGTCCGCGCGGAGATCGAGGCCACCCTCGACCGACTGGGGACGGACTACCTCGACCTCTACTACATCCACGGCTGGCACGACCCCTCGCCGATCGTCGAGACGCTGTCGGCGCTGAACGACCTCGTCCGGGCCGGAAAGGTCCACTATCTCGGCGTCAGTAACTTCGCCGCCTGGCAGTTGTACCGGGCGCTGTGGGTGGCCGATACTCATGACTGGGCCCCAGTGTCGGTCATCCAGCCGCGGTACAATGCCGTCGACGGCCACCCGTACACAGTCGACCCGGCCGAGCAGCCGCTGCCGAGGCTGTTCGACGCCTGCCGCGACCAGGACGTGGCTGTCTGCCCGTACGCCCCGCTGGCCGGGGGGTTCCTCACTGGCAAGTACGACCGTGGACCAGACGGGGCGCCGGTCGGCTCCGACGGCTCGCGGGCTGACCTCGTGGAGACGTTCGGGCCATTCACTGACCGCGCGTGGGCTGTCCTCGAAGCGGTCCGGGAGGTGGCCGACGGGATTGATGCGACGCCGACGCAGGTCGCCCTCCGGTGGGCGATGGATGTCGACGGCGTCACTTCCGTCCCCATCGTCGGCGCCCGGTCGATCGAGCAGCTTGAGGAAAACGTCGGTGCCGTCGCGTGCTCATTGACCGGCGACCAGTACGACCGGATTGCCGACGCCGGCCAGACCGAGGCTGGTTCGTGGCCAGTGTACGTGGAGTGACGGCGAGGGGTACCGTATCCGCACCGTCCAGGGCTAGGGGCTGGAGACGAGCCGATACCGCGGGCCCCGGACGGGCCCCGTCCGAACGATTGATTTCGACGAGCTCGGATTCTCGTCGTGGAGCCTGTCACAGGTTGTCGCCGCCGGCTTGGACCGTCATACGGGTCCGCTGTGATCTTCGGAGACGAGAGCCTGGTACCCTCTGAAGTAGCGGGCTTCCGCTTGGAAGCTCTCAACTGCTATCCGGGTAGAACACGACGAGAGGAACCAGGGCTCGAGAATGAACTGGTCGACCCGTCGCTACAGCTTCGTGACGCCCACGACCGGCCTCCGGGTGCCAGCCCGTTTGCCGAACAGTTTAACGGTGTCCCCGTCGGACGGGCCGTCCGCATCGGGCCACTCGAATCGGAAGGTTACTTCATCCGCCCGGCGTGATATGCTCTCCGGTATCGCGCCTCCGGCCTGATTCACCATCTTGACGGGTCCGAACCGGACGGTTTCATGATCGAGTCGCCCGCCCCCGGCGTCGATGCCCGACATTGTCACAGTGTAGGTCTCGCCATTCTTCTCCACCGACAGCTCGGCCTCCTCCGCCTGTGGATACGGGAGCGCCCGGAGCGTGATCGGCGGCACGAGCCAGTTGCTCCGTCGGGTGGCCCGCATGTACGGCGCGATGCCGCTCCGCTCTTTGATATCGGCGTCGACTCCACCATGGTCGATGCCCCCGTCGAGCGAGTTGAACTCGATATTGTAGGTTGCGTCGAGCAGCGTGTAGATGCTCTCGTTGAACCGCATCGGGACATTGAAATGGTAGCCGGCTCGGTCAGCGCCGTCCGGACCGACCGGTGCGATGTTGTCCCAATCCCGCCGGAGGACGGGCTGTTCGACGTCGCCATCACCATCGATGTCGTACCGCGCCCGCGCGGTCTTCTGTGAATGCCCGGCCGTCGGCTCACTTGCTTCGGCATGATTATCTGCGCCAGCGGCGGTGGTCGGCGTCTTCTCTGCGTACTCGAGGACCGTCAGGTCGTCCTGATCGGGCCCGTCGTTGGGGCCAGCCTCGTCTGCGGTCAGCCCCGACCCGGGTTTGTCGCCACCCCTGTTCCGGGTTTCTTCTTGAGTGTGATATGGACTGTACATCTGGTGGCGCCGCTGGTCCTCGTCCTCTCCATACCACTCGCTGAGGTTGAGATCAACATGCGAGAGGTGTTTGAGCGTCCCCTGCGCGAACACGCCTGGGTCGCGTTCACCGACTTCACCAACGTACGGGAGGTCGGTCGGCACATCCTCCTCGTTGACGTCTGGTCCCGGGAACCGCTGGCCCTGTTGTAGGGTGACGGCATCTTCCGCCGGCATGCTCTCGCCGAATCCGGCAATAAAGCCCATCGAGAGCGGGGCTTCGTTGGGAATTTCCTGATTGTCTTCGAGGAATCGCTCTTCGTAGTCCT
>CAZLOO010000458.1:0-2173 GCA_964561055.1 uncultured Halobacteriales archaeon | reverse complement strand
ATGACCTGACCGTAGTTGAGACCACGAGACACGACATCTCCGAATCCGTCTGATAGATAACTCTCTATATTCAGCAGAGCGTTCGTATCAGATACTGAGCCGTTCGGACAAGCGGCTACCTGTTCTCGGCGGCGGCGAACCGCTCGCGCAGCCGTTCTTCGCGCTGTTCGAACTGCTCGGCCTTCGCCGCGAGGTCATCACACACTTCCTCGAGCTGCACCCGAGCAGTCGATCCATTCAGGGACTGTTGGTCCTCACTGTCCACCTCCGTTTCGCGCTCGTAGGCCGCTTCGACGCGGTCGATCGTCGCCTCGGGGTTGAACAGCAGGTCGTTCGCGAGCCGCGTATACTCCTGCAGCGCCGAGCCGTCGCCACCGCGGAACTGGTGCGTTAGCGCGTACGTCGCGCCCGAGTGCAGGGTCCACAGGTCCGGCTCGCGCAGGTCGCTCGCGGCGTGTTCGGCGAGGTATGTCGGGAAGCCCAGCAGTTCGTAAAATACCTCCAGGTCGAACGGCAGGTCACCCACGTCGACGGTCACAGTGATCGGGGTGTTGGTGTTGGATTCGACGGCGAGTTTGGTGTTAATCCGTGGCTCGGTCGTCTCCGAGGCCCGGCTCGGACAGCCCGCGAGGGCGGCGGTCGCGGCGACTCCAAGCGTCTGGAGGAGGCGGCGACGGGAGGGCGAGCGCATCACTCGTGTTCACAGGGAGGCCGGTATAGGTCTTGTTGCGCCCCTCCGTGGGGCAGTCGGTGTACGAGGAATCAACCTGACTCACACCGGCGCGATCACATCTTGTCAGAGCCGCCACTCCACGTAGTAATCATCGGACCTCGACTCGGGGAAATCGGGGTCGAGCTGGTCGCGATTCCGGGGACCGTACAGCGCCGTGAACCCGACATCCTCGAGCAGCTCCTCGAACTGCCAGCGGGTCAGGCCGGCCCGCTCGGCAGCCCGGCCGAGCGAGAGCTCGCCGAGGACGTACGAGCCGACCGCCGTCGCCAGCGCCTCGTCACCGGGGTCGATGGTCGCGTCGGAGGCCATGCTGGGCCGAGCCTACGGGACGGGAGAACATGAATCTGCTCCAGCAGGAGACGCTCTTGGAGCGGCTCCCGGGCCGTTACACCGTCTGGAGTGGAACGATATGCTCGAGAGGACGACAACCGCGAAGCCGGTGATCGGACTCGATCAGAAGGCGGGTCATCGATTCGTGGACAAAAAGGGGGCACCACGCGTTATCGGGTCCACCAGGGCTCGCGGTCGGGGAACTCGACGCGACTGTCGCCGGTCAGCGCGAGCGAGCATCGGCCCTGGTACCAGTTCCGAGCCGCCGCCCGGAACCGGACCTCCTCACCCTCCTGCACCGCGCAGCACCGACTCTTCGTCCAGGTGGTGAACTTGATCTGGCCGCTGTCGTCCGCGATCAGCCCGACGTCCTGGATGGCCGGATGGCCAGGGTCCCACAGTTGCACGACCTCACCTTCGACGCTGACCGTCTGTCTGCTCACGTCCGGGACCTCGCCGATCGGGACGATCACACCGGCGTCTCCACGGGCCTCGTCCGCCAGCTCCAGCACCGCGTCGACCAGCTCACAGCCGTCCGCGATCCGCTCGGCCAGCCGTCTACTGAGCGCTGCTCGAGTGGCACCGCCCTCGATGTCGCCGGCGATCCGATGCGCGTGCTGGTTGACCATCCCGAGCGTCTCGCGGTCCAACTCGGGCCGAGGGTCACGACTCGGCTCGATCGCCCGGCACTGCTCGACCACGCGCTCCCGGGTCCGCTCCTCCCGACCCGTCTGGTCGCTCAGCCGCGCCCGCTCGGTCATCACTTTGAGTTCGCGTTCCCGTGCCCTGATGCGCTCTTCCTGGGCCAGTGTCACGCCCGTCAGCTCGCGTTGCGCCGTCGCGGCTGCCGACCCCGCGTCCGGGTGATTGCTGTCGACCTTTGCCTGGGACTCCTGCTGCACAGAGGCCCGGAGTTCCGGGGTGTCGACCGCCTGCTGATTGCGCTCCTGTGCGCCCGAAGCCTTTTGACCGGAGATGCGTCTACTTGTCATTGGTATCTCACCAAGGTACCACTGAAGGCGCTCACGCGCCGCACCGCGATGCCCAAACATCGCGGTTTTCCGACAACGACGCCCGAGAGCTACCGACTGCGCGCTCTCGCTCGCGCCG
>CAZLOO010000457.1:0-2178 GCA_964561055.1 uncultured Halobacteriales archaeon | reverse complement strand
TTTCCGTGGCCGTCTCCAGCTGTCTCGGGGAGATCGTGTTCTACTACCGTGACGACAGCGAACTGGACGCGACCTACGCCATCTGTTAAACCGACTGGCGGGTGACCGGACCGCTGCTCCACCTGCCGTCGTTGGTAGACGCGGCCCCGCAGACATCGCAGACGCCGAGGAGGACGGGGATCCCCGCTCGTCGGTAGCGAACCGCTCGCGGGGACGCTCTTCGCGCTGTTCGAACTGGCCAGCCGTCGTTCCGAGGGGCTCACGCACCTCTCCGGGGTGGACGCGGCCGGCCGACCCATCCAGCGACTGCTGGCTTTCGCCGTCGCCATCGGCCTCCAGCTGACACGTAGCGAGCGGAAGCCTCCCTCTTCAGGGATGGGAGGATGTCAAGTCGCTGTCCGGACGGCAGGCGCGGCCGAGTCGAGTAGCTCTGTGAGAAGTGAACCAAAAACACTTACCCGACACTCTCTCCCTGCACGTGTGGAGTTCGCCCTGATCGCCCGCTGGCTGGCGGTCCTCCTGCTGCTCGCGCTCGCCGGCCTCCCCGTGGCAGCCGTGCTGTTCGAGCGATTCCCCGACCGCGGGGCCGCCTTCGCCCTGCCAGTTGCGCTCGTCGCCCTCACGTTGCCGGTCTACTGGCTCGGCCACCTCGCGTACCGCCCGATCACCGTCGCCGTCGGCATTGCCATGACCGCCGGCGTCGGCCTCCTGACAGCCGCCCGAGGGCCCGCGATTCGCTGGCGCCGGGCCGGCGAGGCCGCGGCCGTGTTCCTCGTAGCCTTTGCCCTGCTGGTCGCCCTCCGGGCGACCTCCCCGCATATCATCCCGGCCGGCGGCGAGAAGTTCCTCGATTTCGGCCTGCTCAATGCCGTTCTCCGGGCCGACCGGCTCCCACCGGAGGACATGTGGTTCGCCGGCGAGCGGGTCCGCTACTACTACGGGGGCTACCTGACGACTGCGCTGTTGACCGACCTCTCGGGCGTCCGCCCCGGCGTCGCGTACAACCTCGCGGGCGCCACGTTCTACGCCCTGCTGGCGACGGCCGCCTACGGGCTCGGCGGGGCGATGACGGCCGCCCACGACCGCTCGCGGCGCTGGGGCGGCCTCGCGGCGGCGTTTCTCGTCGCGCTGGCCGGTAACTTGGCGACGCCAGTCCGTCTGCTGCTGGGCATGCTGCCCGACGGCCTGGCGGCCCGCTACGGTCACGCGGCGCTCGATGGGGTTCGGATGCCCTACGAGCAGGCGCTGACCGAAGCGACGAGCCTGGCGGGCTACAACTACT
This sequence comes from uncultured Halobacteriales archaeon, assembly GCA_964561055.1. Taxonomy (GTDB): domain Archaea; phylum Halobacteriota; class Halobacteria; order Halobacteriales; family Haloarculaceae; genus CAZLOO01. The sequence goes on along the minus strand of CAZLOO010000457.1, from coordinate 896 downwards.
GGCACGCGCGTCACGTCATTGAGGGGACGGCGAACGTCTTCCCCTACTGGACGTTCCTCAACGGCGACCTCCGGCCCCACATGATGAGCGCGCCGTTCCTGCTGCTGGCGGCCGCCCTCGGCTACGCCTACTACCGCACGCCCGCCGAGCGGGTGTGGCGGCGCCGCGGCCTGCTGCTCGGGATCGGAACGGTCGCGGGCTATCTCGCGCTGGTCAACACCTGGAGCCTGCCGACCGCCGTCGGACTCGCGTTCCTCGTGACGGCGTTCGCCCCCGCGGACTCCCTGTCCGTCTGGACCGCCCGGATCCGGAATCGAACGGCGAGCGCACCATCGAAGGACGACGGCAAAGGGAGCGACGAGACCGTCGAGCAAGACTGGTCGACAGCCGACGTGGACCTGCGTCGCGTCGCCGTCGTAGAGGGGCGCCGCCTCGCCGGTGCCGTGAGTCTGGCGCTGGTGGTCGGCCTGGTGGGGGCACTCTGGGCGGCGCCGCTCCTGCTGTTTCACACGGCGACCAACGAAGGGATCGCCCTGTTCCCGCCCCGGAGCGACCTGGGGCAACTGCTGCTGGTCCACGGCACCTTTCTCGGGCTGTTCGCGGTCTACCTGCTGCCGCGGCTGTGGCGGCTAACTGGCTCGGACGCTATCGCATGGCGGCTCGGCGGGAGCATGACCGCCGGGCTGGTGCTGGTGGGAATCACCGCGGTGGTCGGCAGCCTGGCGGGCGTGATGCTGCTCGGCGGGCTGCTGGCGGTGGCGTGGTGCTGTCTCCGCCTGCGGCGGGACGTCGGCTACGAGACCGTCCTCGCGGTGGCGGGACTCGGGCTGGTGCTGATCGTGGAGCTGGCCTACGCGGTCGTCTGGCCGTACGACCCGAACGCCCCGCGCTGGAAC
>CAZLOO010000456.1:0-2185 GCA_964561055.1 uncultured Halobacteriales archaeon | reverse complement strand
CCGATCAGGCGTGGCGTTCGAGACGGTACACGTCGTACAGATTCATTGACATGTTGAGGTTCCATCGGTTGGAGCCATCCACCAGCTCCGGCGTTCCCGGTGCTCCGTCCGTCGTGAGAGACTCCGTCGACCGATAGACGCACCTCGACTGAAGTCGTAGGCTGAGCGGTTCCTGGTATGCAGCACGCCCGGCCCCGCTCAGGCGCGGCACCACGCCATGCCCCAGTTCCCGATCGGGAGCGGCCGACCCGTCGCGTCACGGCGGCGCACGCGTCGCCGATGCTCGGCGGGACGACAGGCTGTGGTGGCGGCAGGAGAGTTTTACGCGGACTGGGCGTAACGGCTGGTATGGAGTTGAACCTCACTGGCAACGTGGCCCTCGTCACGGGCAGCGGGACAGGCCTCGGACACGCGTGTGCCGAAGCGCTCGCGCGGCAGGGAGTTGACATCGCGCTCGCGACGCCGAACATCGATGACCTGGCGTACGCGAGCGACCGGCTCCACGCGCTCGGCGACGGCGACGTCTTCTCGCTGGAAGCCGACGTCCGCGACCCCGGGGAGATCGCGTCCTTCGTCGACGAAACCGTCGCCCAGTACGGCGGCCTCGACCACCTCGTGACCGGACCGCGGCCGCTGGAACCGGCCGCGCTCGCTGAGGTCACCGACGAGAACTGGTTCCGGGCGTTCGACCGGAGCTTCATGAGCGTCGTCTGGACGCTCCGGGAGGCGTACCCGCATCTCGACGATTCCGCGCATGGAACGGTCGTCAACGTGACCAGCCCCGTGATCGCCTCGCTCGCGGCCGACCTCAGCGTCGCGAACTCCTTCAGGGGCGCAATCACCACGCTCACACGGACGGCGGCACACGCACTCGCCCCGTCAGTCCGCGTCAACGCCGTGGTCCCGGGGCCACACGACGTCGAGGACCTGCAACTGGTGCTGACGGACCTCGTCGACGCGGGGCACTACGAGTCGCTCGACGACGCCTGGGCCGAGCTCCTCCGGGACACGCCGTTCGACGCGCCCGGTGATCCGCTCGACCTCGGCAAGGCGGTCGCCTTCCTCTCGAGTGCGCACGCGGGGTTCATCAACGGGACCGCCCTCCGGGTCGACGGCGGCGCGCTGGCCGGGGAGTGACCACGACCGGCCGGGCGACCGCGAGACACCTCCCAGAGTGCTTATGTTTCGTGGAGTCGGTCGGCGGCAGTCCCGCCCCGACCAGTGGTTTCACTCATCCTGACCGAAACAGAACAGTTATGAGGGCAATTTAAGTGACCTAGGAATATCTCTTCTGAGTATGCTACCGCAGCCAACCGCCTGCCGTGCGGTCCCTGATAGTGTCGTCCGACAGTACCGCCCAGCCCCCTCGGGTGAGCACCGATGAGTCGCTCCGAGCTCCCATCGCGTGCACGCACCGTGGTCCTCGGTGCGGGGATCGTCGGCAACAGTCTCGTGTACCACCTCTCGCAGTTAGGGCGCGACGATATCGTCCAGATCGACAAGGGCCCGCTGCCGGACCCGGGCGGCTCGACGGGCCACGCGTCGAACTTCCTGATGCCGCTGGAGCACTCGAAGGAGATGGCGTTCCTCACCGACGATTCCATCGCCCAGTACGACGAGATGGGCCAGTTCACGCTGAGCGAGGGGATCGAGGTCGCACGGACCGACGAGCGGCTCAAGGAGATGAAACGCCAGCTCGGGAGCGCCAGATCCTGGGGGCAGGAGGGCCGGATCATCGGCCCCGAGGAAGTCAAGGAGAAGGTGCCGTTCATCAACGAGGAGATCATCAAGGGTGGCCTCTACCAGCCCAATGCCGGGACCTGTGATCCGCTCCGGGCCGGGGAGATCATGCGCGAACGCGCCGAGGAGAAGGCCGACGGGTACCAGATCTTCCCGAACACGGAGGTGCTGGACCTCCACGTCGAGGGCGGCGAGATCCGGGCGGTCGAGACGGACCGCGGGACGATCTCGGCCGACGAGGTCGTCATTGCGGCTGGCCTCTGGAGCAACGAGCTCGCCAAGATGGCCGACACCCGCATCCCGCTCAGCCCGGCGGTCCACCAGCTGATCAGTGTCGGGCCGATCGAGCGGTTCGAGGAGAAGGAAGGCGAGATCGGCTACCCCATCGTCCGCGACGTCGACACGCAGATGTACGAGCGGATGCACGGCAACGACCTCGAGGTCG
>CAZLOO010000455.1:0-2195 GCA_964561055.1 uncultured Halobacteriales archaeon | reverse complement strand
GTGGTGCGCCACCTCGCCGAACATCCCGGCTTCGACTGCACGCTGGTCGCCCGCCAGCCCCTGACTGCTTACAAGGGATGAGCGCCAGTCGAAGCCTCCTTATCGGGGGTCCACGACTGAAAGCGTATGAGTATGGACGACGCGGGCGTCGGGGAGTCCCACCCGAACGCGGGCCAGCAGGTGGTTGCCGTCGATAGCGACGATACCGAACAGGGGCTGGTCAACCGGTTGGAGGCTCACACCGGCGAGGGCGTGCGCCACCGGGCGTTCACGGTGCTGGTGTTCGACACCCGCGGGCGGGTACTTCTGGCTCAGCGAGCGCCCGGCAAACGCCTCTGGGACACCTACTGGGACGGCACCGTTGCTTCCCATCCCACGCAGGGACAGAGTCAAAAGGAGGCCACCCGCGAACGCCTAGAGGAGGAACTCGGGGTGACGCCCGACCAGTACACGGATCTCCGGCTGACGGACAAGTTCGAGTATCGGCGCTACTATCTTGACGAGGGACTGGAACATGAGGTGTGTGCCGTACTGAAGTGTACCCTCACCGACAACAGCCTTGACCCGGACCCGGAGGAGGTCGGCGGCCTGCTGTGGGCGGACTACGAGCACCTCCACGCAAACCGGCGCTACTACCGGCAGCTCCGGCTCTGCCCGTGGTTCGAGATTGCGATGCGCCGGGACTTCGAGTAGGCCGTGGGCTTTTCTCCGGTCCCCCTCCAGCTGACGGTATGACCGACGCCGACGTGGCACTGTTCGACAGCCTCGAGGGGCAAGTGGCACTTGTGACCGGCGCCAACCGCGGTATCGGCGAGCGCATCGCCGCCCAGTTGGTCGACCACGGTGCCACCGTATACGCCGGCGTTCGGGCGCCGGAGCGGTTCGACACGCCGGCCGGCCAGCGGGTGGTCCGGCTGGACGTCACCGACGCCACCCACGATCGGGCCGCAATCGAGCGCATCCGCGAGGAGGCCGGCCGCCTGGACATGCTGGTGAACAACGCCGGCGTGATGGACAGCCGCGGGCGCCTGGACGAGATGTCCGACGGAACCATCACGGAGACACTGGACGTCAATGTCCGGGGTGCGATGGTCCTGACGAAGTACGCCCTCCCACTGCTGACCGACGCCGGGCCAGGCAGGGTGGTAAATCTCTCCTCGGGGATGGGACAGCTCTCGCGTATGGGTGGGGGCTCGCCTGCCTATCGGGTGTCGAAGGTGGCGGTCAACGGGTTGACAGCATACCTCGATGCCGAATACGACGGCCTCATCGCCAACGCCGCCTCCCCGGGCTGGGTGAGCACGGAGATGGGCGGCTCGGAGGCGCCCCGCACGCCCGAGGAGGGGGCGGACACGCCGGTGTGGCTGGCACGGTTCCGGGAGGGGCCAGGAGGGAAGCTTTGGAAGGACCGAGCGGTCATCGAGTGGTGACACACCGTGGTGGGGAACTCCCGAACCACATCCGCTGTGAGCGAAGGACGATGGCCCGAGCAATCGGATGGTCTCAGTAACCGTCAGAGCTTGCTCTGACAAGTCCACGCTCGCTGGCGCTCGCGTTGACTGCCTTCCGTAAGAAGGGTCGCCACAGGCGACCCGACAGAATAAAAGGTCGCCTTACTGGAACGTCCGGGAGACCTGCTCGCGGTCGGCCTCGCCGCCGGCGTCGAAGCGCTCCTCGATGTCGTCGTAGCGCTCGCGCACCTCGTCAGTGACCGAGGCGTTCACCTCCTCGAGCGCCGCCTCGAAGTGGTCCATCGTCACGCGGACGTTGCCGACCGCGGTGTCGATTTCCTCGGGGTCGACGCTAGTGATGAACTCCCGAGAGGCCGCCATGGAGGCCTCGCGGCAGACCGCCTCGATGTCGGCGCCTACGTAACCGTCGGTCCGGCGGGCCAGCCGCCCGAGGTCGACGTCGTCGGCCAGGGGCTTGTCCCGAGTGTGGACCTCGAAGATGCGCTTGCGGGCCTCTTCGTCGGGCACCGGTACGTGGACGTGGCGGTCCAGCCGGCCGGGGCGCAACAGCGCCGAGTCGATGAGGTCCGGCCGGTTCGACGCCGCGATGACGACCACGTCCTCGAGTTCTTCAAGACCGTCCATCTCGGTGAGCAGCTGGCTGACCACCCGCTCGCCGACACCGCTATCGCTCATGTTGCGGCCGCGCTGGCCGGCGATGGAGTCTATCTCGTCGAAGAAGAT
>CAZLOO010000454.1:0-2209 GCA_964561055.1 uncultured Halobacteriales archaeon | reverse complement strand
GAGCGGCCCCGGCGCCCGGCAGCGCGGCCGCCCCGGCGGCGGCTGTCGCAGCGCCGGCGACGAACGCGCGGCGCGTGGGTGCCATCGTTCTCACCCCTCAGTAGGCCGGCCCCTCCTCGTCTTTCGAACTCGCGGTGTCAGGGGAGGGGTCGAACGTCTCCGGGCGCTTCTCCCCGCGGACGTCGATGTCCGCCAGCAGCCCCTTGTGCCGGACCCGCGACAGCGCGTGATCGACGAGGTGGATCCGCTCGGGCACCGGCGTCTCCATTTCCCCGATCATGCAGGAGCCCGGCGGCACCTTCATCGTCTGTATATTGTGCTCGGCGGCCGACTCAACGTTCTCCTCCGGGAGCCCGCCGTCGCGGTACGCCCGCGACCAGACGTTGCCGATGGGGTGGAAGTTCGAGGAGAGGTTCGGGCCGCCGTCGACCAGGAACACCCTCACGGTGTCGCCCTGGGTCACCTCGAGCGGGCCGTGCTTGTCCGCCGAGTAGGCGTACGCCTCGCCGTTGAGCAGGACGTACGTCGGGTCCTCGGCCTTCATCGCCTCCGTGTCGAATGACTGGTGGCCGTCGCCGTCGTCCGTGTACACCTCGTGCTGGCCAAAATAAAACTCCTGGTCGACCGGCGGGAGTCCTCCCTTTGGCTCGACGACGATCATCCCGAACATGCCGGCACTGATGTGGTAGTCCAGCCGCGGCACCGCGCAGTGGTAGATGTACGCGCCGGGGTACTTCGCTTCAAAGCGCATGTCATTACTGGCTCCGGGGCTGGCGGTCGTCGCGACCGCCCCACCACCGGTGCCGTATACCGCGTGGAAGTCGACGTTGTGCTGCATCTTGCTCTCCGGGGGATTGGTCATCGTCAGCGAGACGGTGTCGCCCTGCCGTACCCGGATCATCGGGCCCGGCACCTGTCCACCGAAGGTGAGGAAATTGAACGTCTTCCCCTCCTCGATCTCGGCGGTCATCTCCCGGACCTCCAGTTCGACCTCGTGGTGTTCCGGCTCGTTCCTGTCGATGGGGGCTGGGACGTCCGTCGGGTCGGCGGCGACGGACTCGGCGGCCCGCTTCTCGGCGTTCTCCAGCGTTGAGGTGTCCACCTCCTCAGCGCTGGGTGCGCTGCTCGTACAGCCCGCCACCGCTGCCGTGCCGCCGAGACCGAGCGCCTGCATCACCCGGCGGCGCGAGGTTGAGAACATCGTCATCTCACACGCGGTGCTCGTCGCCCGGCCACAATCAACCGTCACGACGGCTCCCGGACCCCGGGACGGCGCCCGGACACGTTCGGGCCCCGATTTAAGTACCCGCGACAGCGGCCTTCGGCCGACCCCCGCTGGACGCGCCGGGCCGAACATGTTAGCCGCCAGCGGTTGAAGCGGACGGGAGCTACCACCTGGCGGATGGACCGACCACCGTCGCGCGCGACCGCGGCGAGCGCCCGCGGTGGGGGGCCGTGAGCCGCGATCCCCTCGGGCCAAGCCAGCCGTCCCTCCAGGAGCTGCTGGACGCTCTCGACGATCCTGACTGCCGGGCCATCCTGCAGGAGCTTGAGGAGCCGATGACTGCCAGCGAAGTCTCCGAGACCTGCGGGCTTCCCTCCTCGACGACCTACCGGAAGCTCGAGCGCCTCGAGGAGGCGTCGTTGATCGAGGAGCGCACGGAGATCCGCGCGGACGGCCACCACACGGCCCGCTACGCGCCGGTGTTCGAGGCAGTCTGCATCGGACTGGACGACGACTGCAACTTCGAGGTTGAGGTCGAACGGCCCACCCGGACGCCCGACGAGCGACTGTCCGAACTGTGGGCGGAGATACGCAAGGAGACATGAGCCACAGCACCACACTCGTGACGCTGCTGAAGACGCTGACCCTGCTGCTTGGGGGACTGATTATCTATCACGCCGCCAGGGCGTACCGCCGCACCGGCTCGCGGGCGCTGCGTGCGCTCGCCGCGGGATTCGCCGTCGTTACCACCGGCGCCATCCTCGCGGGCGTACTCGACCAGCTGGTGCCGGTGGCGCCATCGGCTGCGTTCGCCGTCGAAAGCGCCTTCACTACCGCCGGGTTCGCCGTCATCCTCTACTCTCTCTATGTGGAGTAGCGACCCGGTAGGCACATACACCCCGGCCGGGAAGCTCCAGGGGATGCCACGGGCGGAGTTCACCGTCGACCTCCCAGAAGGGGTCTGGATCGGCGACGTCTCGCGGG
>CAZLOO010000453.1:0-2212 GCA_964561055.1 uncultured Halobacteriales archaeon | reverse complement strand
CGCGAGATCGAAGTAGCCGCCCTTGTCGGCGAACTCCGTCGTCGCGTTGCCTTCCTCGTCCTCTCTGAACAGGAAGAACTCCGGCTCCGGACCGGCGTTGGCCGTGAAGCCCATCTCCTCGGCCTCCGCGATAGCGCTCTTCAGCACCGTCCGCGGGTCGCCGGAGAACGGCTGGCCCGTTGCGGTGTCGATGACGTCACAAATGAGGCGACCGGCGGCAGTACCGTCCTCGTGGGCCCTCCAGGGGAGCACGGCGAACGTGGACGGGTCGGGCTTGAGACGCATGTCCGACTCCTGGATACGGACGAACCCCTCGATGGAGGAGCCGTCGAAGTAGATTCCTTCGGTGAACGCCTTCTCCGCCTGGCTGGCGGGGATGGAGACGTTCTTGACGGTCCCCAGGATGTCCGTGAACTGGAGCCGGAGGAAGTCGACGTTGTTCTCCTCGATCTCGTCAAGTACACTCTGGGCCTCGGTGGAGAGGCCTCCGTCGGCTGCGGTATTGTCGTTCGTCATGTTTTGCAGACGCTACGGTAAACTCTCGGGGGCGATAAAACGATGCTGGTTTGTGCAAGCCCTTCCGCACGGGAGGAAACTGGATATTCGTAAACTTGTTGTACCAAGAGCCGATGGGTAGCTGTAATGACGTACGAAAACCTCGACGAGAAGCTGGTCAACGCGTTGCTGGACGACGGGCGAGCGAGCCTCCGGAGTCTCGCCGAGCGCCTAGACGTCTCCGTGACCACGGTGTCGAACCACCTGAAGGACTTGGAAGAGAAGGGCGTTATCGACGGCTACACCCCCCGGGTGGATTACGACGCTTTGGGATATGACGTCACCGCCGTCATCCAGCTGAAGATCGAGGGCAGCGCCATCACGGACGTCACTGACACTCTCCGTGAAGCGAAGCAGATGATCTCCGTCTACGAGGTGACCGGGGATCATGACATCATCGCCGTCGGGAAGTTCCAGGACACGGACGATATGAATCGTCAAATAAAGGCGCTGCTGGAGGACGCCAATGTGAAGGAGTCAAACACCAGCGTCGTGTTGAACACGGTCGCCGAGAACGAGCAGTTCCCGCTGGACGTTTAGAACGCCGGCGACAGCGCCATCGCCACGTTCAATAGGGTCACGCCGACGCCGAATCCAACCAGCGTCACCAGCCACCCTGGGTACCACGACAGGGTGCGGACGAACCGCTCTCCGGTCAGCGCCAGCGGCCCGACGACGAGGCTGGCGCCGAGTTTTACCGCCAGCGGGTCGACCGAGTCGCCGATCAGCCCGCGGAGCAGCGGGTTCGACTCAAGCTGACCGCCCGCGAGCGACGCCGTTAGCGTCGAGAGCGTGTCGGCCACCTCCCAGACGAGCCCACCGCCACTACCAGCTGCCCGTACTGCGGGTCGCCCGGCTCGAGCCTGCGCCAGTGACGAGCCACACGCTCGGGAGGGATCAGGGTCGTATGGACGTGTCGTAGCGTCCTCGCTGGTCGGAACCACCGAAAGAAGTCGTCGGTCGGAAGCCAGTGCGCGTCGGGAGAGGAGAGGGTATGGTCGGCCGCGGGCTTACATCCCGCCCATGCCGCCCATGCCGCCCATACCGCCCATGCCGCCCATACCGCCGCCCATGCCGCCGGGGCCGCCGGGCGCGCCGCCTTCGTCCTCGTCGTCGTCCGTGCCGCCGCCGGCCAGGTCGCCGGCAGCAATCACGTCGTCGATACGGAGGATCATCACGGCAGCCTCCGTGGCGGATTCGATGGCTTGAGTCTTCACACGGAGCGGCTCGACGACGCCGTCATCCTCCATGTCGACCACGTCACCAGTGTAGGCGTCCAGCCCGGCACCGGTCTCGCCGCCGTCGTGGCGGCTGCGCAGGTCGACCAATGAGTCGATTGGGTCAAGCCCGGCGTTCTCGGCCAGCGTGCGCGGGATGACGTCGACGGCGTCGGCGAAGGCCTCGACAGCCAACTGCTCGCGACCGCCGACGGAGTCAGCGTAGTCGCGCAGCGCCAGCGCCAGTTCAGCCTCGGGGGCGCCACCGCCCGGCAGCACCTGCCCGTCCTCGAGGGTAACGCGGACCACGCCCAGCGAGTCCTCGACGGCCCGCTCGACCTCGTCCACGACGTGCTCGGTGCCACCGCGCAGAACGATGGTGACGCTCTTGGCGGCCTCGACGTCCTCGACGAAAATGCGGGTGTCGCCGCCGACTTCCT
>CAZLOO010000452.1:0-2221 GCA_964561055.1 uncultured Halobacteriales archaeon | reverse complement strand
GTGTGTTCCCCGGGGAGACGACCCTGGACGCGACGGCGTTCGTCGAGGACTGCCATCCCGAGGAGGCCGCGGCTATCGACTGGCTCGCACAGCGGGAGGGCCGGCCGGTCATCGCAGCAGCCCCTGGACGCGCGACCTACCAGTGGGCTAACCCCGAATCGAGCCTGACGGGCCTGCCGACGGTGGCGGGATGGGGTCACGAGGCGGGCTACCGCGGGGCCGAGACGTACGCACAGCGGGCCGAGGCCGCCGATCTCGTCTTTGAGGGGACGCCCCGCCAGCAGGTCGCTGCGCTCTCGGGCTTTGATGTGCGGTACGTGTACGTCGGACCCCGGGAGCGCGATCGATACGATCCCTCCTTCGAGGCGCTGGCGGGCGTCACGCCCGTCCACGAGTCGGGGGAGGTCACGATCTATGCGGTCGACCAGTCCGCGCTCGGCGTGCGGGAGGGGTATGATCCCGACGCCGGGGCCGATATTGAGAGTCAGGTGACGGAGGCGCTTCAGGAGACGGTGTGCGAGGAGGGCAACGAGAGCGCGGGCGACCAGCCGGCGCTGTGCTCTAGATAGCGAGGTCGCCCTTCGCTCTGACCACGTCGACAGCCTCCGCCTCTACACGGTCCACATCGAGAAACATCGGGACGTACTCCCGGCGCTCGTAGGCCTCCCGCTCGTCCTCGCTGCCGACCGTACACCATAGCTGCACCCGGTCGGGGCCGTGCCAGTCGCCCTGTCGCTTCACGGAGAAGCAGACCACCTCCTCGCCGTCGTAGTCGATGACGGCGTTCTTCCGGATGCCCGGATCGCCGTTGATGACGAGGTGTCTCATACTCGGAGTGGGCCGGTGGAGCGATTAAAGCCTTCGAGTCAGGACGAGTCGCCAGCGGCGCCACGAGCAGGGTACAGGCGGCCGCGACGACCGGACCGGGCGCGACCCGAAGATCACCACCGGGAAGGCCGAACCCTCAGACGAGACGGCCGACGGCCCGTCCGGCAGGCACCGACTCGATGACTGTGGGGGACACGTCCACCTGAGCGGGCGAGCAAGTGTCTTCTCTCAGTTCAGACCGCACGGTTGATAACCCGCGGCGGACAATCTGCGTCCATGGAGATGCCACGCCGGTTCAACACGTACTGTCCGTACTGCGAGACACACCGGGAGCACGAGGCCGAGAAGGTCCGTACCGGCCGCTCCTCGGGCATGAAGAAAGTCGGCGACCGACAGCAGAAGCGCCAGACCTCCGGTATCGGCAACAGCGGGAAGTTCTCGAAGGTTCCCTCCGGGGACAAGCCCACGAAGAAGACCAACCTCGTCTACCGCTGCAGCGAGTGCGGGAAAGCACACATCCGTGAGGGGTGGCGTGCCGGCCGACTGGAGCTGACGGACTGATGCCCGGGAGCTTCAACCGAGTCCAGTGTCCAGACTGCGAGAACGAGCAGATTGTTTTCGGCAAGGCCTCCACCGAGGTTGCGTGTGCGGTCTGTGGCCACGTCCTCGCCCGGCCTACTGGCGGGCTGGCGGCGTTTGAGGGCGAGGTGCTCGAGACCGTCGAGGCCCGCTAGGGGGACTTCCTGGTCGCGTCGGCCCCGCACACCGGACACCGGCCGGGGTCCTCGTCGTAGGTACGGCCACATCCGGTACACTGGAACAACCAGTCGCGTTGCTCGGTGATCTCCCCGCGCTCGATCCCCTCAACCCCGAGCCCGAGGCTCGTCGCCACATTCTGGACGGCGTAGTCGTCGGAGACGACTGTCGCGTCCAGCTCCAGCGCGGCCCCCAGCACGGCCTCGTCCGCAGATGACAGTTCGTCGTGGTCGCCGGTCTCCCGCGCGGCTGATCGGACCCGGCGAAGGCTGTCCGGGTCGGGTGTGTGGATCGCCATGCCGGCACCTTCGCGGGCGTCAAAGCGGAGTCGGCTTTCGTCGGTCAGCTCTTCGCGGACCGCCGGTACCGACGCCGTCGGGCCGTCGGCACCGTGGTCACGGATGAACGCCGAGGCGTCAAGGACGCGCATGCCCCGCCGTTACCGGCGGACGATGATGTGGTCTTTGACCGCGGCCACGTTGCTTACGGGCACCTGCAGGTGACCATGGTCGTCCATCTCGAATTCGTCAGTGCGCACACTCTCGTTGGGCGTCACCAGCAGGTTCCCCAGATCCCCGCTGTCGACGTCCATCGTGATGTTGTACAGCGAGCCGATCTGTGCGCCGTCGCTCCCGGT
>CAZLOO010000451.1:0-2234 GCA_964561055.1 uncultured Halobacteriales archaeon | reverse complement strand
CGCCCCGGTGGACGTACACCGCGTCCGGGCCGTCGAGGGGGGCGTCGTACAGCCGCCCGGCGAAGTCGTCATCGACGGCCAGCCGCTCCAGCGACGCGTCCGTGCCATCCGTATCCACCCCCAGCCGCACTGCTTCGCGTCGTGCGACCAGCGGTATCTCCCCCTCGACGCCGGCGACGGTGGTGCCCTCGCCCGCGGTAATCCTCTCGCTGTGTGGCGCCGCGCCAGCGGCGTTCACCGTCATCCGGTGGTCGCCCTCCGGGACGCCCCGAAGCACCGCCGCCCCGCGGAAGGTGGGTACCGCGACCGGCTCCGACTCCAGCAGTGCGACAGCCTCGACCGTCGTCGACTGGGTAGTCAGTCCCTCCCCGTCAGGGGCGTCGGCCGACTCGACGGCCTCGCTGATGCCGGCCGCGAGCGTCGCCAGCGCGCCGCCTGGATCGATGGCGTCGTAGCGTTGGGCTAGCACCGCGCGGTGGGTCGGGTCCGTGACGTCCGCTATGGGGTCGGTGTAGCGGGGCTGGCTCCACGGGGTCGAGGTCGTCGTAAGATGGCTTGCGGCGGCGTCCTCGACGAACCCTGGGATGGCGAACTCGAAGCTCAGCTGTGGGCCGGTGAACGCGTCGATCTCCTCCACCTCCGTCGCCGGAACGAGGCTGTAAGTCACGTCGGGGTCGCCCTCGGCGTCGAGCACAACACCCGTTTCGCGGCCCGGGAGGTCCGTCGGGAGCACGTCGAGCGCGTCGAAGGAGCGAACCGTCAGCTCCGGAGGGACGAGGTCGGCCCGCTCCACGTCCGGGAGGCGCTCGTGCTCGTACAGCGGCGCTCCGTCCAGTTCGGGGATGACGTAGGGGAGCCGGAGCCCCTCGTCCCGGGGGAGGCCGTAGGCGGCCGGTAGGCCATCCAGAATCCCCCCGACCTCAAGAGCACTGTTGGTGACATCCGCGATGTCCTCACCGTCGAGATAGCGGTCGAACTGCTCGGGGCGGTCGTTGACCGACAGCGCGCTCGAGTGGGACCCAAGCTCCGACAGCAGGCGGGGGCGCCGCTCCCCGGGGTCGATGAACTCGTTGTTCGGTACCGACCGGGAGTGGGAGCTGGCGGCGTACAGCACCGGCGCCCCGCTGTCCGTGTCCACGAACACTTGGAGCAGCTCCCAGTCGTGCCAGTGGAAGTTAGTGGTAAACTGGTCGAACGCGCTGTACAGCCAGAACTGCACCACCGCCAGCGGGGCATCGGCGTACTCCACCGCCCGGAAGAACACCGTCGGGTCGGGCGGGGCGCCCTCCTCGCGGTAACGGCGGGTGTAGCCGTTCATCGCGTCGAAGCCGTTCACGACCGTTTTGCCGTCGGCTTCGCTGGTGTAGGGGCGTGGGTCCGTGGGGAACCACAGCTCCGCACTGTCGAAATACAGCCGGGGGGCGAACCGCTCGGCCAGTTCGAGGGCGCGCTCCTCGTCCGCCGGGGTCGCGGCCAGGCCGCTCCCCTCGTCACCGTCACCGTTCCCGGAGCCACCCAGCACGGAACAGCCAGCCAGCGACGCCGCACCCGCGCCGGCAGCCGCCCGCAGCAGATCCCGCCGACGCGGTCCTCCGCCCGTCCGGCCCGACCGCTCGGGCCCCTCACGTGTCATGGTTCGTGGAACCGCGCCGGCTGCATAGCTCTTCTGGGACGTCCCCGGCTTACTCCTCCATTTCCTCGACGCCGATCTCTACGTTCCCCACCTGGAGGGCGATGCTGTCGGCGGCCTCTTCACCAGCGATAATGCCGCGCACGTCGTCGATTCGGATGTCCGACACCGGCAGGTCGGAGTAGTCGTACGTCTGCAGGCGCTTGCGCACAGGTTCGGTGTCGTCCTGACCTACCTCCGGCACCGGCAGGATGGCCCAGACGGTGACATTGCCGTTGTGGAACTCCACCTCGAATACCCGTTCCTCGGACATGAGTCGCTTCTCGGCGGCGGAGGTTTTAGTTGTATGCAGGCGCTGAGCCCCCGTCCTCAACGAGCAACGCAGGGCGACCCCCGAGTAGCGCAGTAGGCCGGGGAGACAGCGCCATCATCGTCTATTCGTACACTGTTTTGTTCCCGGCCCACAGGCCAACGTTCACCGAAGTCGTCATACGTGTAGCGTGCACAGTGTGCATTACGGTGAAACGGAAGACAATCACCATTCGGGAGGACCAAGACGAGTGGATTGAGGACCACCACCTCAACCTCTCGTCGTTCGTCCGAG
>CAZLOO010000450.1:0-2244 GCA_964561055.1 uncultured Halobacteriales archaeon | reverse complement strand
CCTCGCGAGGGACGCCAGTGACGTCGCCGCCGAGCCCGATCACCGTCTCCCGGAGGACGCGGTCGTTCATGTCGATGGCGCGGGGCCAGTTCACCCAGTTGACCGCGATGTCGAGGTCATTGCCCTGCTTGATGTGGTTGTCGAGCATCGTCGAGATGAGGTTGTGTGCGGAAGTGAGCGCGTGGAGGTCACCGGTGAAGTGGAGGTTGATGTCCTCCATCGGGAGTACCTGGGAGTATCCCCCGCCGGCGGCACCGCCCTTCACCCCGAACACTGGCCCAAGCGACGGCTCGCGGATGGCCGCTAACGCCTGCTCGTCGATGCGGTTGAACGCCTGTGTCAGGCCGACCGTCGTCACCGTCTTGCCTTCCCCCTTGGGAGTCGGCGTCATCCCGGTGACGAGGATCAGTTCCGCGTCCTCGCGGTCGGAGTTGCGTACCCGCTCGATGCTGTCGAACTTCAGCTTGGCCTTGTACTCCCCGTGGAGGTCGAGGTCCTCCCGGCCGAGGCCGAACGGCGCCACCACATCGGCGATATGCTCCTTTTCGGCCTGCTGGGCTATCTCGTAATCTGTCGGGAATTCTTCTGTCTCCTCGACGCTAGCCATAACACCGGCCGTTCTCCGAACCACTCTATCAATCTTGGTGTCAACAGCCACCCGGGTTTTTGAGGGGGCCGGTCCTCTTCGGCGCGAGGCACGGTCTAAACAGCCTAACCGCTCGGCCTGCGCCGCGAGCGAACGATTACACGGCCGACCACGAACGACGGGCAGCCCCGACGGTACTCCCGGCGTCGATGTCGCGATCGGGCAGTGGTCGGAACGTCCGGGGAATATAAACGAAGCCGCTGGTGAGGGCGAACGCTAATCTTCCTCGGGCCACAGCTATGGGACGACAATGAGTGCCGACAGCCTACCGAGCGAAGCCGGTACCGTGGTCATTGGGGCCGGTATCGTCGGGTGTAGCACGGCCTACCACCTGGCCGAACTCGGCCGAGAAGACGTAGTGGTGGTTGATCAGGGGCCGCTCCCGACTACGGGCGGCTCCTCGACGCACGCGCCGGGCATCATGTTCCAGACGGACGAGCCGAAGGTGCTCTCGAAGTTCGCCATGTACAGCCGCGAGCTGTACTCCAGCCTCGAGAACGACAAGGGCGAGCCCCTGTACAATCAGACCGGCGGCATCGAGGTGGCCCGCAGCGACGAGCGGATGGACTACCTCCAGCGCCGCGTGGAGTGGGCCAAGGCTTGGGGCATACCGGACCCGCAACTGCTCTCCCCTGAGGAGGTCGCCGAGAAGCTCCCCCTCGTGGATCCGGACGCGATACAGGGGGGCTACTACTCCCCGACCGACGGCCAGGTGTCTGGGGTGCGCGCCTGTGCAGCGCTCGCCGAGGAGGCCGAGTCGATGGGTGTACAGTTCATCGGCCACACGCCCGTCGAGGACATCGCGACCGACAGCGACGGCGTCCGGTCGGTGATCACCGAGACCGGCACCATCGACTGCGACGAGGTCGTCGTCGCGACGAACATCTGGGCCCGACAGCTCGGCGACAAGCTTGGCGTGCATCTCCCGGTGACGCCGGTCGAGCATCAGTATACCATCACCGAGCCCCTCGACGAGCTTCAGGGCCTACGCCAGGACGTCTCCGACGACCCCGTCTATCAGAACTACAAGTCCGTCTCCGGGGACGCCTCCGAGGTGCTGTTGCAGAATCCAGACCGCCCCATCCTCCGGGACCAGGACAACGCGATGTACTTCCGGAACCACGGGGACCGCTACGGCATCGGCTCGTACAACCACGAGCCGATTGTGCCCGACCCCAAGGAGTTAGGCGGCAACGACCCGGAGGGCAACCAGGCTTCCATCCACGACTTCACCGAGTACCACCTGAACAACGCCACCCACCCGGACCGCCCGGACAAGGCACCCCGTACGGCCAGCAACGAGCTGCTCCCGGCAACGGAGGGCAAGGAGCTGGAGTTCAAGTACAACGGGATGTTCGCGGAGTCGCCTAATGGCCTGCCAGTGATGGGCCCGGTTCAGGAGGTGCCCGGCCTCTGGACCGCCGCGGCTATCTGGATCACTCACGCCGCCGGTGCCGGGAAGGCGCTCGCGGAGTGGATGGAGACCGGCGTTCCCCAGCTCCCGGAGGGGCCAATCGACTTGGCGCATTGTGACGTCAACCGGTTCGACGCCCACGAGGGGTCCTGGGACTTCGCCCGGGACATCGGCGGCGAGGAGT
>CAZLOO010000449.1:0-2250 GCA_964561055.1 uncultured Halobacteriales archaeon | reverse complement strand
TCAGTCCTGGGAGAAGTCAGGGCCAGATTCAGTGTTTCTAACGTATGGCGAGAAATCCTGAAGCGGCTGACCACGGATTCGCTGATGGAGTTCCAGCGCCGGAGCCCCGAGTCGGGGTCGGGAATTTTTGTTGAGTTCCGCTTCGCCGAGCGGTCCGAGGCCCTCGTTGAGAGGTCCAGGAGAATTCACGGTTCGACATGAATGACCACGAGGAGGTCGAGACTGTTGTCCGAGCACAGCCCCCCAGTCCCAGACCAACGAGGGAGGCGGTAGCTGCGACAGTTCGCGGGCAGCGGGAATCCGGGCCGGTGTTTTGCGGGCAGCAGGTGAACCGCCCCTTGATGCCATTCCCCATCCGCGTCAGTGACGTAATGAGCCACCCGGTCCGTACGGCCTATCCGGAGACGACGGCAGCGGAAGCCGCCGAGCAGTGCACGACAGAGGGGATCGGATCGTTGGTCGTCGTCGAGGAAGTCGCCCCCGTCGGCATCGTGACGAGTTCCGACCTGGTACGCCTGCTCGGGTCGGCCGGGGACCCGGCCAGCCGCCCGGTGGAGGGGTTCATGTCCTCGCCGGTGGAAACAATCGAGCCCTCGGCGACAGTGACCGACGCGATTGATCGGATGAGTGATGCGGGCCTCAACCGGCTGGTAGTGGTCGAGAACGGCGCCGCGGTGGGGTTAGTCAGCGTCGACGATGTGAGCCGCTGCGTCCCGCAGGTGGTCCACCGACGGGAGTTGGATGTCCCCGGCGTCGAGCATACGTTTCGGGCTCGCCAGGAGACGGCCTACGAGCGGCCCGACTGGGAGTTCGAGTGCGCGTGCGTGTCCGACGAGTCGGTCAGCGTCGGGGACAGGGTGACGTTCACGAAGACCGTGACCGACCACGACGTGCGGGCGTTCGCGGCTGCCAGCGGCGACACTAACCGGCTTCACCTCGACGACCAGTACGCCGCCGAGACCCGCTTTGGGCGGCCAATCGTCCACGGTACGCTCGTCGGCGGGCTGATCAGCGCTGCACTGGCGCGGATACCGGGGGTGACGATCTATCTCTCGCAGGACCTCTCGTTCCTGGGGCCCGTGGACATCGGTGACCGGGTGACGGCGACCTGTACGGTGGCGCAGTCGCTCGGTCCCGGGAAGTTCGAACTGACCACGGACGTGTTCGGCCCGGACGGCGATCGCGTCATCGAGGGGGAATCGACGGTCCTCGTCGACGACCCGCCGGCGGCCGGGACGGTCTCCTACGAGACGATGGCACCGGGTAACTAATCACCGGATGGCCGGCGCGGACACACCCTTCTATCGAAGCGGTTCGGTCGGGCTATCGTGAGGATTCGATCCTCGCGGCATGCAGTCGAGCCGCCGGTCGCGACCGGTCCCCGCCAGAAGTTGTCCCACGATCAAGAAGGGAGACCCCACCGTGCGGGAACTCCTTCCCGTGAGGGTCCGCCTTCCGGAAGCGTGTTATCGCTCACAGGTGGTCCCAATAGACCCATCCCTGGGGGCTTCCGGTGGCGGATAGTCCGAGCATAGGCCCCTCGGAGCCCGCTCGTAGGCTACGGGCGGTCCACTGAACGCGCGGGAGCTAAGGGCCCGCCGCGACCGTATCCTCCGTATGGAGATAGAGACCAACAATCGCACAGAAGTCCTGGACGTGACTGACGCCGTGGAGAGGGTGCTCCCGGACGGTGCGACCGGCAGCAGTACCGTCTTCGTCGAGCACACAACCTGTGGCGTGGTGATCAACGAGGGGGAGCGCCGGCTGCTGAGCGATATCGAGACTGCGCTGGGGGGGTTGGTTCCGGACGCCGACTACGCCCACGACGAGATCGACGACAACGCTGCCGCACACCTCCGGGCGATGCTGCTCGGGCCGGCCGCGACGGTGCCGGTTGAGGACGGGTCGCTCGCGCTCGGGACCTGGCAGTCAGTGTTATTAGTCGAGTGTGACGGCCCCCGCACGCGCCGGCTGCGGGTTCTGTAGTAGCGGCCCCGTGGAGACTGCCGTCGACGGTCAGCTTGACGGGACTCTCCTCGGGGTCGCTCTGCCGCGACCCCTCCGAGCCGCCCGCCGTCGGTACGATCAGTTAAAACAGGGATCTCCGGTGGGCAGCATTCCGATCACCCAGCACCGTTATCCCCGATTCCAGCGGCATCTGCGCGTCATCGATACCCTTGATATCCCGAACACAGATCGCTGTCGGGTCGGCTGTGACCTGCGACAAGTCCACGGCGACGTGATTAGCGG
>CAZLOO010000448.1:0-2251 GCA_964561055.1 uncultured Halobacteriales archaeon | reverse complement strand
GCCGTCGGCCGCGGCGACCCGGAGGCAGTGCGACGGGCGCTGGTCGACGCCGGCATCGGCGAGCACGAGCTGTTCACCGGCGACGGCGTGCTTGCGGTCGTCGCCCGCACGAACAAGGACTTGGATGACCTGCTCGTTTCCACTGCCTTCGAGGCGTTGGAAGTGCCCGAAAGCGCAGAGACAACCGATCCGAGCGCCCGCATCGCCGAGCTGGAAAGCGAGCGCGAACAGCTCGCCGACCGCCTGGAGAGCGTCGAGAGGGAGATAGAGGCCGCCCGCGAGGAGTACGGTGGCTTCCTGCTGGCCGCCGAGGAGACGCTGGCCATCGAGACACAGCGCCGGGAAGCGCCGCTGTCCTTCGCGACGACGAGGAACGCTTTCGTTGCGGAGGGGTGGATACCGACCGAACGGTTCGTCGACCTCGCGGAGGGGTTGCACGAGGCCGTCGACGACCACGTCGAGGTGGACGAGCTTGAGCGGGCCCGCTACGATGGCGACGGCGCCATTGTCTCCCGCGAGGAGGTCGGCGAGGCGCCTGGCGGACCTGAGCCCGCCGCCACGGACGGCGGCGAGGCCCGCGCCGACGGCGGCGCGACTATTACTGAGCGGACCGACGGGGGTGCCGACCGAGCGATGGCCGACAGCGACCCGCCAGTCATCCAGGACAATCCCGGGGTCGTGGCGCCGTTCGAGACGCTCACCCGCGTGGTCAACCGGCCGCGCTACTCGGAGTTGGATCCGACGGTGATACTGGCGCTCACGTTCCCGCTGTTCTTCGGGTTCATGATCGGCGACGTGGGCTACGGGATTGTGTACTCCGCCATCGGCTACTACCTGTACGCCAACTACGAGGGAGCGCTCCAGCACCTCGGGACGGTCGGGCTGCTCGCGGGGGTCTCGACGTTCTTTTTCGGCTTCCTGTACGGTGAGATCTTCGGTACGGAGCTGATCGCCCGGTTCGTCTGGCCGGGCCACCCGTTCCGCAAAGGTATCCGGCCGGCGTTCGTCGACTTCGCTCTGCTGTGGCTGGTCGTTAGCATCCTGCTCGGCCTGGCTCACGTCACTATCGGCTACGCGTTCGGCTTCGTCCAGGAGCTGAAACACGGCTTCAAGGACGCGTTCTTGGAGAAAGGGTCGTGGGTGATAATGATGGTCGGCCTGTGGGTGTTCATTTTCAGCGAAACTGTCACGACCGCCAAGCCGGACTTCCTGTTCACCGTGCTGAACGGCTCGCCGATATCGCTCGGCTTCAGCGGGTTCCCCGCGATCGCCGGTTGGGCCGGACTGGTCGCGTTCGTCGTCGGTTTAGTGCTGATCTACATCGCCGACCCTGTTGAGTTCATTGAGGCCGTCTTCCTGAAGGTGTTCGTCGACGGGCTCTCCTACACCCGGCTGGCGGCGGTGCTGCTGGCGAAAGCCGGAATGGCGTTCACGGTGAACCTCATCGTGTTCGGCATCTACAACGAGGAGGAATTCAAGTTCATTTCCACCCACGGTGGGCTCAGCAACGTCCCCGCAGAGGAGGTGATCTTCCCCGGGCTGTTCAACCTCGGCGACGGAGTCACCTTCGCCGTCGGGCTGATCGCCGGTATCGTGGTGCTGGTGCTGGGCCACGCGGTGGTGCTGGCGCTGGGCATCACCTCCGCCGGCCTGCAGGCGATCCGTCTCGAGTACGTGGAGTTCTTCCAGAAGTTCTTCGAGGGCGGCGGGGAGGAGTACCGGCCGTTCGGCTACGAGCGTCGGTACACCACCGAGGACTGATGGTTCTCTTTCTCCACGTTCACACCCCGGACAGCTACCCGTGTAGGATCGGTATAGACCGGCGCGTTCGGGGGGTGAGCGGCACGTTTGGGAAGCTTTATGAGCGCGGTAGGAGGAATCAGAACTGTTCGACTGTGGGCTCCCGACGGAGACCCCAGTAACTCAGAAATGATGGAACTCGAACTCGCTAAGGCGTTTGTCGGCATCGCACTACAGGAAGGCGGCTCGGTAGCAGCCATCCCTCCGGCGGCTGCCGGCGCGATCGGCGTCGGTCTCGCCGGGCTCGGCGCGGGGATCGCCGAGCGCGGTATCGGCGCAGCGGCGATGGGCGCCATCGCCGAGGACAGGGATCTGTTCGGCACCGGTATCATCCTCACAGTGATCCCGGAGACGATCGTGATCCTCGCTATCGTCGGCCTGATAATCGCAGCAGTCATCTGACGGCAATGAGCCTCGAAACGGTCGTCGAGGACATCCGCGAGCAGGCCCG
>CAZLOO010000447.1:0-2259 GCA_964561055.1 uncultured Halobacteriales archaeon | reverse complement strand
CCCGTCTGCGATAATAAAGGGCCGGGTTTCGTCCGGCGGTTCAGAGCCGCTCCGTAGCGACCCTGTACTGGTAGGGCTGCCCGCGGATGACCTCGACATCGCCGCCGGCCCGGCGGCCGAGCACAGTCGCCACGCGGTGGGCGCTGTCGAACTCCTCGCCGTGGTCCTCCAGCAGTTCGAGGATCTCGCGCGCGGTCAGCGGCTGGTCGGGGTCGGCATCCGCCAGTACCGCCCGGATGCGCTCGAAGTCTCCCCCGTGTAAGCGCATGTGAACACACTAGCCCCTCAAACCCATAACTCCCCGTCAGACAGCCGTCCGACGGTCGCTCGCGGGGAATCCGCCGACAGCGACCCGACGACCGTGCCCGTCGGTGTCATACGACGGGGTTGGTCGGGGCCGCGCCCCGTCGGACAGCGTTACTCGTTGTTCATCCGCAGCGCCGTCTCCTCGCCGCAGGCCCGGCAGGTGCTCACCCGGTACGGCTCTCGGGAGTACCCCATGTTGTGCGGCTGGTCGCTCTCGGTTCTGATCTCTATCTCCACCGTATGCGGGGTCTCGCGACCACACCGCTCGCATCGCTCAGTCATGTCGCCGCCCCCCAGTTCCGTCGTTCCCATGGCATCCGTTAATCGTCCTCATGCGTATTAAATTAATTGGTAGTTGGACGAAAATAATTATCCGTTGCCTCAAACAGAAGTTTGAAAGTCGGAGTGTCGGAAAACAGCCGCCCGGAGCCGACGATCAGGCCGGCGTGTCGAACTCGTCCTCGAAGTCGCGTTCGGCGCGGTAGGCGTCCACGAACGCCCCGACGTCGAACTGGAGCATCTGCTCCTCAAACTCCGACTGGGCGGCGTTGTCGGCGTGGCTGACGGCGTGTTCCATCAGCTCCACCAGCAGCTCCACCACCACCTCATGGAGCCGGCGAGCGTCGAAGGCGGTCGCCCAGATGAGCGCCGCCCCGACGCGGCCATCCTCGCTGACGTCAAGACTGGCGGTCGCCTCCGGGAACTCCTCCATCACCATCCCCATGGCGTGCATTGTTCCGAACGGCGCCCCGCTAGTTGTCTCAACAGTCGATTCGAGCACGGCGACCAGGTCCTCCGGCACCCAGCGCGATAGTGGGTGAACGTCCATTACGACGGCGTGGGTATCCCCGCACTCACATCGGAGCTCCCGCAGCCCCAAGTCCAGCCGGTCGGCGTCGACCGTCCGCCCGCAGGGAAGCTCCAGCTCCGAGCGCCCACCGGGCACCCGCGGCTCCGGTCCCATACTGACACTACCGCGGGCGGCACCGTAAGCCCCCCGCTCTCCGCCCGGTTACTCTTCCGTTTCCTCTCGGTCGGCGTCCTCGTTCCCTTCATCCGCTTCTTCAGCTTCCTCGTTGTCCTCGTTCTCTACTTCCTCATCGTCCACTCTCTCGTCCTCTTTCTCTGGTTCCGCTTCCTCCATTTCCTTGCCGTCCTCGACAGCGACCCCGACCTCGACTTCGATCTCCACGCCATCAGTCTCTAGCTCCGCTTCGGCGGTGGTCGTCTCGCCGACTTCGATCTCCAGTTCGTCCTCGTCGACCTCAACTTCTATCTCGACCTCTACCTCGGTGTCTGCCATACCGGTGGCTGTCGGTCCGAGGGTAAAGTGGTTGCCGTGCCCAGGGCGGGTTTATCACCGGCCAGGACGACCAGCCGATAGTATGCCCGAGGAGACACCGGCCGAGCCGACAGAGGAGACGCCCGACATGGGCGAGCTGTACGACCAGCTCCGGGAACTGGAGGAGACCGTTGACACGTCCGCCGAGCGCGAGAAGGTGCGGGCCGCCCTCCGGACGACCGTCGCCCTCCGTTCTGGCCCGTTCGGCCGTGTTGTGTATGGGTTCGACCGCGCCGACGCCGCTGAGGCGCTGCTTGGCGCGCTCGTGTTCGGCGTCCCAATGATCGTCGAGGGAGGTACCCAAGAGGTCGGAGCGTTCCTCGCGGGGCGGCCGCTATCGCTTGCGGCCACTGTCGCGGCCGCTGTCGGCGTGACGACGGCCGTACTGTACGTCGCCGAGATACAGGACGTCAGGGTTAAGCAGCGACTGTTCGGGCTGGTCCCCCGGCGGCTTGCGGGGGTGCTGTCTATCGCCTTCCTCACCGCCGCTCTGGCCATGACCGGCTGGGGACGGGTCGACTGGAGCGAGCCGGCGCTGGCGGCCAGCCAGGTCGTCGTCGCGTTCGGGCCGATGGCCGTCGGCGCCGCGCTGGGGGACATCCTCCCGGGCT
>CAZLOO010000446.1:0-2260 GCA_964561055.1 uncultured Halobacteriales archaeon | reverse complement strand
GTGTTACGCCACCCGACGGCCCGGTTGAGCAATCCACCTGCGAAAGCCCGCGGAGGGCGCGAGCGGCGCGTAGCGCCGCGGTGTGCGCCCGGAGCAGGACCGTGGAGGTGGGATCGCGCCGAGCGGAGCGAGGCGCGGGGGAGATGGAGGTGTTCTGGGGCGGCGGTCGCCCGCCGACCGCCGCCGAACGAGTGGCGGTGCGGTCGGCGGTGGCGGTCTATACGTTCCACTTGCGGGAAAGTAACCCCCTAAGTGTAGCAAACCACCGAGAGCGGTGCTTAGCCGGTGATTCCCGATGAGCGGGGAATTCGGGAGCCTGTCGGTCGACGGGCGTTCGCCGGAGATGATCCGCGGGGCGACGTCCTCGAGCTCGGTCGTCGCTGCGCGGGCCGACCGCGCTGCGCCGGGTGAGTGGTCGGAAGGGCTGGAACCGTTCGGGGGCGCGGTCTGGGAACTGCCCGGGCAGGGAGATCGTGGCCCGGGCTGCGGGGAGTGGTACCCGGCGGCGGTCTGTGGGACGTGCGGTGAGCCGCGCTTCACGGCCCGCGTCTGCGGCGCGCGGTCCTGCCCGGACTGCTGGGGGGTGTGGGCGAAAGAGGCGGCGGTGCGGGCGACGACGCGCGTCCAGGCGTTCCGGTACACCCAGCCGGAGAACTGGCGGCGGCAGGTGGCGCACGCGGTCGTGTCGCCGCCGGAGGGCGATGTACGGACGGAGCGGGAATACTGGGACGGACGGACGAAGGCGGCAGAGATAGCGAAGGAGAAGGGTTGGCGCGGGTTCACGGTGATCCCGCACCCGTACCGGGTTACGGACGAGGGGAAGGAGCGCTACGAGGCGGAAGATCCGGACTACGGCATCTGGGTGTGGCTACGGGAGGACGTCGAGGGGATGGAGAGGTACACCTACTGGTCGCCGCACTACCACGTGATCGGGGCGACGGGAGCGGATATGGAGCCGGCGAAGGAGGGGGACGAGTGGTCGTACACGTTCATCCGGTCGGTGGAGTCGTTCGATGGTGTACGGGATAGAGACAGCCACGAGGACGTGTACGGGCTGTTCCGGTACCTTTTGAGCCACACCGGCTACCCGGAAGGCTCCTCGAAACAGGTGGTGACGTGGTACGGATCGCTCGCGAACAGCGTGTTCGTCGAGGAGGCGATGGAGGAGTGGCAGACTCAGAAGCCGTCGGAGGGCGTGATGTCGGCGCTGGAGCGGGAGGTCGAGGACGTGGCGGGGCTGGAGCCGGAGGAAGACGAGAGCGACCAGGTGGCGGACGAGAGCGATGCTGTCGGGAGGTGCGACGTCGACGGGTGCGAAGGCGAGCTGATCGACGTGTTCGACGTGCGGCAGTATCTCCGGCAGGTCGATCCGCCGCCGAACGTGCGGAAGGCGATGGAGGCGGCGCTAGAGTGGCGGCTGGGGGAGCGACAGCCGCCGCCGGGATTGAAACGGCCGTCGACGGAAGCGGACGCACGAGAAGCGTTTGAGGCGGTCCTGTGAGCGTTCTCGTGACGCCGATCGACCGGGACGCGCGTGTGCCGAGCTTGGCTTAGAGTGAAAGAAAGGGGGTATGTGGGGGGTGGGGGTGTGGACTACCCGCCGCCGCGACCGCCCTGTAGGCCGAGAAGCGCTGCGATCACGACGCCCAAGATCACGACGATGAAAGCCACTTCGAGGAGACTGTAGGCGGTGTTGACACCGCTCACGAGCGCGTCGTTCGCGGTCGAGAACTGGCCACCAGAGACGTTCGTCGCGTTCTCAGTCTCCTGCATGGCGACGAGTCCGACGAACCCGGTGATCGCGGTGATCACGATCCCGAGAACTGTGGACATCAGAGTCTGCTGTCTAAGCCTGATGACACGGGAAGGCAGAGAGCCGGGGGGGTCCGGCCATGCCGGCAAGCGAGTCGAACAGCCTTTTTCGGTCGATGCGCCTCGTTCGTCGGTTGAGCGAACCGACATACCGACGACGCGATACTATCGCGGAAAAACCCCGCAAACAGTTCAGACGGTGTACGGGTCGTATACGCCCCCGAAGCGCCACCGGGATATAAGAGCGAAAGGCTCGTCGGGGTGGGTAACACGACACGCTCGGCTACTCGATGAACGGAAACCCCGGAAAGAGCCGGGGCACGACCGGGAAGGGCCGCGCCCACGGCCCTCCCGGCGGGAACCTTCTGTGGGACAGGGGTTCCGTGCCTCCGTCTTCTCCGCCCGGCGCTAAGGGTGTTACGCCACCCGACGGCCCGGTTGAGCAATC
>CAZLOO010000445.1:0-2265 GCA_964561055.1 uncultured Halobacteriales archaeon | reverse complement strand
GGAGTACGGCGTCGAGCACGTCACCACGGGTGACGCGCTCCGGGCGAACAAGGACATGGAGACGGAGTACGGCACCCCGCGGGAGTATATGGAGGCCGGCGACCTGGTGCCGGACCCGGTCGTCAACGAGATCGTGAAGGCGGCGCTGTCCGACGCCGAGGGGTTCGTGCTGGACGGCTACCCGCGGAACCGCTCGCAGGCGGAGTTCCTCGCGGAAGTGACCGACCTCGACGCGGTGCTGTCGCTGACGGTGCCCCGCGAGGAGCTGATCGCCCGGCTCACCGGCCGACGAGTGTGTGAGGACTGCGGGCGCAACTACCACGTCGACTACGACCCCCCGGAGGAGGAGGGGGCGTGTGACGACTGCGGCGGCGCCCTTTACCAGCGCGAGGACGACACGGAGGAGATCGTCGAGAACCGCCTGGAGGTATTCGAGGAGAACACCCGGCCTGTCATCGAGTTCTACGCCGATCACGAGGGGTTCGTCGAGATCGACGGCGACGCCGCGCCCGACGAGGTGTGGGAACGCGTGCAGGCGGCGATCGACGCCGTCGACGCCTGAACGCCAGGGGCGCGCGGACACACAGAGTTGATAATGGGCGACAGCGTACAGCCGGTAATGGCACGCACAGTCGAGAAGGTCCGCGACCTCGCTCGCGAGGACGTCTCGATGGAGGAGGCCATCGGGACGGTGCTGGCGGCCGCCGACGCCAACGGCGGGCACGTCGAGTGGGCCGACGTGAGCGACGACATCACCAGCGGGCAGTGGGGGCGACTGATAGAGAAGGACGTCCTCGTGAGCGCCGAGAACGGCAACGGGTTCCGCTTCGCCGACGAGGAAAGCGTCCGGGAGGCGCTGGACGACGACTTCGAGGCCGACGCCGAGGAGGGCGACTCCAGTTGGTCGATCTACGACAAGGCGGCCGCGCTGACCGCGCTGGCGATGTTCGCCGGCTACAACTTCGAGCAGGTGCGCAACCCGGTCGGACAGGCTCTCAATCTCGTCCTGGGGCCACTGGACGCCGTGTTGCCGTTCTACGTCGTGGTACTGGTGCTGGCGGCGGCGACCGGCCTGTACACGACGCTGCTGCAGATGAATCTGATGAACACCCAGAAGATGGGCGCCGTCCAGGAGAAGATGCAGGACATCCAGGACCGCCTGGAGGAGGCCAAGGAGCGCGGCGACGAGGACGCCGTCGACCGCCTCGAGCAGGAGCGCATGGACGCGATGGGCGACCAGATGGGGATGATGAAAGAGCAGTTCCGCCCGATGGTGTGGATCATGGTGCTCACCATCCCGGTGTTCCTGTGGCTATACTGGATCACGCTCACCGGGCGCATTCCGGCCGCGGAGTCGACGGTCGTGATGCCGCTGGTGGGGTCGATCAGCTGGAACGCCAGCGTGTTTTTCTTCCCGGCTTGGATCGCGTGGTACTTCGTCTGCTCGCTGGGGTTCTCCCAGATCATCCGGAAGGCGCTCGACGCCAACATGAGCCCGGCCACCTCCTGACCCCGGGCTCGAACCGATAGAAACAGTACGGAAGTGGCGAAATCTCCGGTCGATGGAGGAGTCCTCCTTTGTGGTGTGTCACGCGATGGAGTGGGAGTCGCTGATCGAGGGAGGGGTCAGCGTCTCCGCCCGCCAGCAGCGCAAAGCCCTGGACGCCGCGGGGGTGCGCTACACCTGCGACCCCGGGGAGGACCACGACCTGCTCCACCTGAACTTTCCCGGTCCGGCCTCGGCGCTCCGGCAGTTGCGCGCCGAGCGCAACGGCGTCCCCGTCGTCTTCCACGTCCACTCCATCGGCGAGAACATCGCCGGCACCTACCGGTTCTCGGACGCGCTGGCGCCGCTGATACGGCGCTATTTCACCTCGCTGTACGACCGCGCCGACCGAACGGTCGCGGTCTCGGAGTACGTCCGCGGCCGGCTCGCGGCCAACGGGATCGACGGGGAGGTGACGGTCGTCAGCAACGGGGTGGACGCGGCAGCGCTGGACGGCCACGAGACGGTGGCCGTCAGCCCTGAGCACCGCACGGACAGGTTCACGGCGGTCAACCTCGCTCAGGTATACGAGGTAAAGGGAGTCGGCGACTTCGTCCGGACGGGCCAGCGGCTCCCGGAGGTGGAGTTTCGCTGGTTCGGGGAACGCCACCGGTTCCTGGCGCCGCGCTCAACCAAGCGGACGGTCGCGGAGGCGCCGCAGAACGTCCGGTTCCCGGGGTTCATCGAGGACAAGCGCGAGGCGTTCGCGCTCGGGGACG
>CAZLOO010000444.1:0-2274 GCA_964561055.1 uncultured Halobacteriales archaeon | reverse complement strand
AGGACTCGGCCTGCTGTTTCTGGGCGGCCACCTGCTGGGCCGTCTGCTGGAGCTCTTGGAGCTCCTCTATCTTCTCTTGGGCCTCCGGCGGCAAGTTGCCTTGCATACTCCGACGGTCGGGCGCGGTACTGAAATACCCATGGCTTCCCGCCGCGCCCCGCTCAGGCCACGGTGTCGGCGGCTCGCTCGGCCACCTCGATCAGCGAACACCAACTGTTCAGGGCCGCTCGCAGCGCTACGAGATCCTCGGCGGCGACCGCGATGCGGACTGTCTGACCATCTCGAGAGAGCGTCGCCCGGCTCCGACCGCCGGTCTCGCCGACCTCTTGACGGACGCTGCGCTCGACAGTGCGAGCAGTCAGCTCGTCGTCGTACTCGAACTCGAGGAGCAGTTCGTGGGGCCGCTCGGGCACGTTACTCGACGCTGATCTCCTTGACGTCGCGGCTACGCTCCTTCAGGAGCACTCGGTGGCCGCAGTACGGACAGCGGACGCCACCGTACTCGTCGAGTCGAACGTCGCGCTTGCACCGCGAGCACTTGTAACTCACCGGCTTACTCCTCCTGGGCCTCGACCTCGGCCTGAATATCCTCAACGTTCTCGTCGGACTCGCCTAGCGCCGCCCGGATGGAACGTCGCACCGTCCGCCCTGCGGGGGTCTCGGGCCGATATGCACCACCGGTGAACGTCTCGCCGGTTTCCTCGTTCACCCAAATGCCGGTACCGACGCGCTTTACATCGTCCCCATCGACTTTTGACTCACGCGTCTCTCGCTCGATCTCCGCGACGCGACGCCGGGAGACACGCCCGTAGCGTGCCCCGAATCGGCCCGCGCTCCCGGTCTTACTCCGCTTACCAGCCATACGGCCTTCTACCGCTATCACGCGTATAAATCCGTTGAGTCGGACCAGTGGGGGAAGACCGCAAACGACGGCTCTTTGCCCGGCGCGGTGGTGGTCTGGGTATGCTTCGGTACGTGACGACTAACTCTGGGAAAGCCCGGGAGGCCCAGGAGTACCTCGCCAACGTCAAGCAGTTCGACTTCGACTACACGGAGATACAGGCGGACGAACTCGGGCCCATCGCGGCGCGGGGGGCCCGCGAGGCGTACGCTGCCGCCGACGAGCCGGTGATAGTCGACGACGCGGGGCTGTTCGTGGAGGGGTTGGACGGGTTCCCGGGCCCGTACTCCGCATACGTCGAGGAGACGTTGGGCGTCGATCGAGTGGCGAACATCGCCCGTGACGCTGGCGCCACTCGCGCCCGGTTCCGGTGTGTCATCGGCTACTGCGACGGTGAGGGGTTCGACGCCACGCCGGAGCCGGTCGACCGGGAGCGCCGCGGTCAAGATCTTGATGCCGCCGCTCGGGACGCCGCCACAACTGACGACACCGTCGCTGCCGGCGACCTTCCGGTCAAGCTGTTCGAAGGATCCG
The DNA here is from genome assembly GCA_964561055.1 of uncultured Halobacteriales archaeon. Taxonomy (GTDB): domain Archaea; phylum Halobacteriota; class Halobacteria; order Halobacteriales; family Haloarculaceae; genus CAZLOO01. Next base: position 839 of record CAZLOO010000444.1, on the reverse strand, counting down.
TGCCCGGCACCGTCGTCGAGCCCCGGGGGAGCGGCGGCTTCGGCTACGACCCTATCTTCGAGCACGACGGCAGTACGTTCGCGGAGATGGAGCCCGCCCTCAAGAACGCCGTCTCCCACCGCGGCCGGGCGCTGGCCAAGTTTGCCGACTGGTACGCCGAGCGGTAGCGGCTGTCCGGAAGGAGTTTGTGGCCTGACCGTTTAGCATAGCTATGGACTTGCGGCTCGTCGGCGTGCTGTTACTCGTCCCCCTGCTGGACGTACTGTTGTTAGTGGGGATAGCCGGAATCGTCGGCCTGCCAGCGACGGTCGCCATCGTTGTCCTCACGGCGCTGCTAGGCCTGCTGGTTGTGCGCGCGGAGGGCCGCCACACCATGCGACAGATACAGCGCAAGCTCCAGCGCGGCGAGCTCCCGGACGACGAACTCATCGACGGGGGCCTGCTGATCGCCGCGGGCGCGCTGTTTGTCACGCCCGGAGTGGTAACGGACTTCCTGGCGCTGCTGGCGGCGCTGCCGCCGACGCGCTACCCGCTGCGGCTGGCAACCCGCCGGTTCGTCGTCTCGCCGTATATTAAGGCTCGGACCGCCGGCTTCGCCTCCGGGGAGGTGTACACCGGCGGCTTCCCGGACGAGCCGTACGACTCGGGAGATACGTACGATGTCGGCGACGACGAGTACGATGTGGAGGGCTCCCGGGAGTAACCCTGTCGAATGGAAACGCTTAATCGGGATACACCGCAATCTCCGCATGCGCTCGCCTGGGCCAATAGCTCAGTCAGGTATGAGCGCTCGGCTGATAACCGGGAGGTCTTCGGTTCAAATCCGAATTGGCCCATCC
>CAZLOO010000443.1:0-2281 GCA_964561055.1 uncultured Halobacteriales archaeon | reverse complement strand
GCCACACCCGCGATCTGACCCACGTCAGCGACATCGTCCGGGGTATCGAGCTCGCGGCCGACCACCGCCTCGACGGGGTATACAACCTCGGCACCGGTGAGCAGTACTCCGCCAACGACGTCGTGGCGGAGCTGCAGGGCGTGCTCGGCACGGACATCGAGCCGGAGTACGTGGAGAATCCAATCGACGAGAGCGTATTCGTCACCGACACGATGGCTGACCCGACGAAGATGCGTGAGGCAACCGGATGGGAGGCGGAAGTCAGCTTCGAGGAGGGAATGCGGCGGGTGTGCAAGCCGTACCTGTAAATTACCCTACCCTGCCTTACCCTGCTCGCTCACTCCGTTCACTCCTCGAAGTCGTAGGCTCCACCTCGAGTTATGCTGACCGGGACCGCACGCCTTTTGCTCGAAGCCGGCGAAACAAGTGTGTGCTCTCTGTCGAGCTTCACAGTCACTCCGAGGGCTCCTACGACGGGCGTGATCCCGTTGAGCTCCTGTTAGAGCAAGCCGCCGCCGTGGGGCTCGACGCGCTCGCGGTCACAGACCACGACGAACTCTCGGAGTCGCTCCGCGCCGCGGACCTCGCCTCCCAGTACGGGCTGGTCGGTATCACGGGAATGGAGATAACCAGCCAGGCCGGTCACGTGCTCGGATTGGGGCTTACGGAGGAGGTGCCTCCCGGGCTGCCGTTCGGGGAGACGCTCGACCGTATCCGGGGCCAGGACGGTATCGCCGTCATCCCCCACCCGTTCCAAGAGGCCCGCCACGGGGTTGCCCGCCACGTTTCCCGGGAGGAACTGGCAGCGGCCGACGCCATCGAAGTGTACAACTCGCGGCTGTTCACCGGGCGGTCGAACCGCCAGGCACGCCGGTTCGCCGAGCGCCGCGGCCTTCCGATGACCGCCGGTAGCGACGCCCACGTCGCCGAGATGGTCGGTCAGGCGGTTACCCACGTCGGCGCCGAGGAGCGCACCGCCGACGCCATTCTCGATGCTGTCGCCGACGGCCACACCAGCGTCGTCGGTAAGCGCACCCCCTGGACGATCAGCGTTCGACAGTTCTCCGGCGGGGTGAAACGGCGGATCGTCGCGGCCGTCTCCGCACTGTTCGCCTAAGCGGCTAATCTAAGTGAGCCGGGGGCAACCCCTACCCATGACGCTCGACACGGACCGCGTCCGGACCGTGACATTCGACTCCTATAGCACCCTCCTCGATGTCGACTCCGCCGCCCGCGCGCTCAACGGGATCGTCGACGACCCCGCCGCAGTGGCCGCGGAGTGGCGCCGCAGCGCGCTGGAGTACTCGCTGGTCGCCGGGCGACTGGATGCCTACGACACCTACGACGCGCTCCACCAGCGCGGCCTGGAGTACGCGCTGGCCGCCGAAGGGGTAGAACTGACCGACGAGAAAATCGCGGAGGTGAACGCGGTATATCACGACCTCGACCCGTTCGGCGACGTCGAGGAGGGGTTCCGGCGACTGGACGCGGCGGGCTACGCGCCCTCAGTCCTGTCGAACGGCGACCCCGAGATGCTGGAGTCGCTGGTTGAGTCCACCGGCATCGCCGACTACGTTGCGGCGGTCGTCAGCGCCGACGAGCTACGGACGTTCAAGCCTGACGCCGCGCTGTACGAGCACGCCGCCGACCGGGTGGACACCCCCATCGATACCGTTGCTCACGTCGCGGCCCACTGGATGGACGTTCAGGGGGCCGGCCACGCGGGAATGCAGGGAGTGTGGATCGACCGCGCAGGCGACCCTTGGCCCACCTTCGACGGGGAGCCGGCGCTGGTCATCGATTCGATACTGGAGCTGTGTGACCTGCTGGACGCCTAGCTGACGGTCTCGATCGCTTTCCGGGCTATCTCGGCAACATCAGCCTCCAGGGCGTCGCTGTCCCGCAGGTCGGCGGGCGTGAACCATCTCCACCTGTCGGCGGCGGCCTCATCGGCGCCCTCCGGACTGATATCCCGGCTCGCGACGGCGCCGTAGTACACGAGGTCAACGTGCTGGTGGCCGACCTGACCGTCGTGGACGTTCACATCCGCCAACTGGACGTGGGCCGGCTGTGGAAGCGAGCGGACTGTTGCCGACTCGATGGCCTCGCGCTCGGCAACGATCTCGACCTCTAACCCTGTCTCCTCGCGGGCCTCGCGGACCGCGGCCTCGTGGGGGAGCTCGTCACGGTCGACGTGGCCCCCGGGCGGGAGCCACTTGCCGAGACGCTCGTGCTCGTGGAGCGCGGTGGCGCCGTCGTTGACGACGTACACCGTCGCCGT
>CAZLOO010000442.1:0-2297 GCA_964561055.1 uncultured Halobacteriales archaeon | reverse complement strand
GATCCCGCGTTCGGCTCGGTCAAGCCGAACGCCTGGATCGAGGTCTCGCCAGCCGCGACCGACGGGAGCAGTTCCTCTTTGGTCGCCTCGTCGGCGTACTTCACGATCGGCACGGAGTTGTAGATGCCGCCGTGGATCGCCTGCGAGGTGGCGAATCCGCCGCCGTTGGCGGCGATCTCTTCCATCATCACCATCACCTCTGGCGTGTCCATCCCCGCACCCCCATACTCCTCCGGGATGAGGATGCCAAGCCAGCCGTGTTCACCGAGGAGGTCGACGAACTCCGTCGGGTATCGTTCATCCCGGTCGTTTGCCCGCCAGTACTCGTCGTCGAACTCGTCACAGATCTCGCGGATGTTGTCCCGGACCAGCCGCTGGGAGCCTGTCAATTCCACGGGACAGCGTAACCGTTGGGCCATAGTCAAACAACCAGCGAGCCGGTGATAAACTTAGTCCTCGCCCGGCGAGAGTTCCGCAACGAGGTCCGCGACGGACGGTTCGTCGGCCAGCGCCGCCAACCGGCCGTGGGTCCGGTCGGCTGTCGCCCGGTCGAGGCTGCGGGTGGCACACTCGAGGTACTTCTCATGGAGTTCCTCGGTGGAGAGTGGGTTATCGTGCACGCCCGGCGGATCGGCCTGTTCACGCTCGTAGACCTCGCCGTCAGTCGTGGTGACTCGAACGTGAGCGGCGTGGGAGTCGTACGCCCGGTCGGGGTCGGCCGAGAAGTCGACTCGCTCGCGCAGCGCCGCTATCGTCGGGCCGGCGACCACATCCGCTGCGAACGCCGCGAGCCCAACCCGGTCGAGCGCGACCGCGGCCGCGACGCAGTGTTCCATCGAGAATTTTGCCTCCAGCCCCGTCTCCGGCGCCGGGTTCACGAGCGCGTCCGCGGCGCCCTGTGCGGCCGATACCTCGACGCGTTCGATGTCGCCCGGCGTGAGGTCGTGTTGTTCGACGAGTGCGGCTGCCCCGGTGATACTCGTGTGCGCGAAGTAACAGCAGGGGTAGTACTTCACGTGGATACCATCCGTGCGGAGTCGCCATGGCTCGCCCGGCGGCGTGGGTGTCTCGGTGGCGCCATCGCCGTAGAGGTCAAAGAAGCCGCGGTCACCGCTGACTGGTACCTCATCGGCAGTGAATCCGTCGCCGGCGAGCAGCGCCGCCGTGACCCCCGAGCGCGCGGCCAATCCGGCGTGGAGGGGCTTCGTCATCGACCCGAAGTTCCGCTTCAGCCCGGCCGGCATCGACGCGGCGATAGCGATCGCCCGATGGATCTCCTCGGCGTCGAGTTCCAGGAGCGAGGCGGTTGCGACGGCCGCACCAAAGGTGCCGAACGTCGCCGTCGGATGCCAGCCCGCTTCGTAGTGTGCGGGACTGATCGGTTCCGCAATGAAACACTCTGTCTCGAAGCCGGCAGCGAATGCGGTGACGGCGTCCTCGCCGCTTGCGCCGACTGTCTCGCCGACTGCGAGGACCGGTGCCACGAGGGTCACGCTCGGGTGACCGTCCATCGCCCACGAGAGGTCGTCGTAGTCGAGCGCGTGGCCTGCGGTCCCGTTCGCCAGCGCCGCCGCCGCCAGCGGCGCTTGACCCGCGCGACCCAGGAGGCTCGCGCCCCCGTCGAGGCCTTCCGTCCCGGTGGTGGCCAACCTGGCGGCCTTCTTTCCGGCATCCGCTGTGGCCCCCGCGAGCGTCACGCCGACCGTATCGACGAACGCCCGCTCGATGGTGTCAACGACGTCCTCCGGTACGTCGTCGAACTCGAGGTTAGCGACGAACTCCGCGAGCACACGCTCCGGCGTGTGTGAGACTGCCATACTGGGAGGGGGAGCCGCGGGGACAAAAACCCCCCGCCAGAACTTACAGCCCCCCGGGCGAATCCCAGCCATGGCACCCCAGTTCGAGGCCATCGAGTGGTCGTTCGATGAGGCAACCGGCGTGGGCCGAATCACCTTCGACCGACCGGACGCGCTGAACGCGCTGTCGTCGACACTCAGACGGGAGTTCGTCGAGGCGTTTGACGCGTTCCGGGCTCGCGATCAGGAGGCTGACGGGGTCGCCGTCCGCGCTGTCGTCGTCTCCGGCGCTGGACGGGCCTTTTCGGTCGGGGCCGACGTCGACGAATTTGCCGAGGGCACCGACCTGCTGCGTCCAGGGATGGTGTACGACGCCGCGAGCCGATTCGAGGCACCGGTCGTCGCCGCCGTCGACGGCTACTGTCTCGGGGGCGGGCTCGTCGTCGCTTTGGATTGTGACTTCCTGTTCGCGAGCGAGCGCAGCGAATTCGGCCTCCCGGA
>CAZLOO010000441.1:0-2299 GCA_964561055.1 uncultured Halobacteriales archaeon | reverse complement strand
CCCAGCTTCGTGTTCAGCTCCATCGCCGTCATCGAGAAGTCGCCGGACTCGAACTTCGTCCCGGGACCGTTCGGCAGCGCCGGCACCAGGTCCATCGGGCTGTTGATGGGGTAGTCGGCGCCCTCGAAGGCGTCTATCATCTGCTGGCGGAGGTCGTCCTTGTCGACCATAACGGAGGATTAACGCCGGCCCGATTTAAAACCTACACAGAACACTGTGAGGGTTGTCAGGAGTTCCTCACCCCTTCCGCCGCCGGTAGCTCCGGTAGCTCATCGCCAGACCGTCGGTGATCACCGTCTCCACCTCCGGACCAGGCTCGTTGTCCACGTCTCCGGTCAGTTCGCTCACCTCGCTGTCATCATAATCGCCGAACACGTAGGGGGTGTCACGCTGTACCATACCATACCTACTGTCTTGTTCTATATAAACCTACGTCAGACAAGTAAGTCACTCGTCCAGCAAGTCGGGGAGGTCAGCGAATCGCTCGATGACGTGGTCCGGCATCGGCTCCACCGGCAGGTCGGACCGTCTGGTAGTGCCGGTGAGTACGAGCACGGACAACATCCCGACGGTCCGCCCGAGGGCGATGTCCGTCTCTGGCGTGTCGCCGACGACGAGACACTCCTCCGCCGGGACGCCGAGCCGTTCCAGCGCCAGCCGTACGGTCACCTCGGAGGGTTTACCCAGTTCCCGGTCCGGCTCCCGGCCAGCGACACCGGCAACTGCGCGGGTGATGGCGCCCGATCCGGGGTATGGGCGGCCGTCTTCGCCGGGGTACGTGCGGTCCGGGTCCGTGCCGATGAACGCCGCCCCCGCCTCTAGAGCCCACAGCCCCGCGGCGAGGTCGTCGTAATCGAAACCGTAGTCGTGAGAGGTAACCAGCAGGTCTGCCGCTTCCGGGTCCGACACCAGCGGGAGATTCGCGGCCTCAAGCTGCTCGCGCAGCCCTGGACTCCCGATGAGGTACACGTCCGCGTCCGGGTACTCCCGGCGGACGAACGCCGTCGTGACGGCGCCAGCCGGCAGAATTTCCTCCGGGGCGGCGTCGATACCCATCTCCGCCAGCCGGTCGGCGTACGCCTCGGCGCTCCGGGTGGGATTGTTCGTCAGAAACAATAGATCGAGCCCACGCTCGCGCAGCATCCGCACGGTCTTCCGGGCGCCCGGGAGTACGCTCGTTCCCCTGTAGATTGTGCCGTCCAGATCCACGACGGCGCCCCGGAGTGCCATATTGTGAGCAGGAGGGGGCACTTCTAAAGCCCGCCGATTGGTTCTGCACCGCGGACCGGGGGCCCAGCCCCAACCTATGCTGGCGGGGCCAACCCTTATACAGTACGACTGACAGTGTGATTTGGTGCCATGGACTACTTCGAGGGCGGGCCCATCCGGCGGCTGGGAGATCTTCCAGCTATGGGCGCTGACCGGTACGGCGAGAAGCCCGCGTTCGCCTCCTTCGGGCGGACTCTGAGCTATCGGGAACTGGACGAGCGTGCCGATCAGGTCGCCGGCATGCTCACAGACCACGGGGTCGAGCCCGGCGACCGGGTGGGGCTGTTCATCCCGAACACGAACCAATTCCCGCCGGCGTACTTCGGGACGATACGGGCCGGGGCGGTGGCAGTGCCGCTGAACCTTCGGATGGATCCGGAGACGCTGGTGTACGTGCTGGATAACGCTGGCGCGGACCACGTTATTGCGTCGCCGCTACTGGCCGATGAGGCCCGCAATCTCGCAGCCGCCGCGGACGTCGGGACGCTGTTCCTCCCGGGAGTCGACGAGGAAGGAGTGGTGAACTACTCGCACGCCATCGCCGAGCAGCCCCGGGGGTTCGATCGACCGGAGCGCGAGCCGGAGGAGGTGGCCTGCCAGCCGTACACCTCCGGGACGACAGGCGACCCAAAGGGGGTGTTGCTCACCCACCAGAACCTGATATCGGCGATAGAGAGCTACGACAAGGGCGGATTGTCGGTCGATGCCGAAGACAGCATCGTGCTCGTGTTGCCGCTGTTCCACATCTATGCGCTCAACGCCATCATGGGGACGTACTTGTACAGCGGCGCGATGATGTACCTCCAGCCGGAGCCGGACGGAGAGGACATGCTGCGGGCGCTGGACGACAACGATGTGACGACGATGGCCGGCGTCCCGGCGATGTACACGATGATGTGGCGGGTCTATCGAGAGGAGCCGGAGGCGTACGACCTCTCCGCGCTACGCTACGTCACCTGCGCGGCTGCGCCGCTGGCGGACGACGTGCGCCGCACCATCGAGGAAGCCTGGAACGTCCCGATGGTGGAGG
>CAZLOO010000440.1:0-2311 GCA_964561055.1 uncultured Halobacteriales archaeon | reverse complement strand
GGCTAACCACGAGATGTCGTATCTCGCGGGCGTGCTTGCGGGGACGATGACGACGCGGGACTTTTCCTACGAGGACAGTTCGACTGACCCCGACAGTACAAACATCGGATTCGTCGGCGGCGTCGACGGGTCGCTCATCAACGCCTTCGAGCGGGCCTACCGGGCCGGAGCCCAGTGGGTCAACGAGGACATCGACGCCGATCAGGTACTGTACGTCGGCGGCGGAAAGTTCCACCCGCTCGGCCTGGCGATGGAACACCCTGACAAGACGGTGGTTATCGCCGACCCGGTCAACAACGTCGTCACGGTGGCGGACACGGAGAAATTCATGAAACAGCGCTACGGTGCCGTCCACCGCGCGATGGATGCCGAGACCTGGGGGGTGATTTTCTGCACCAAGATCGGCCAGGGTCGCTGGGAGCAGGCCGTCGACATCGTCGAGGAGAACGATAGCGCCTACCTGGTGACGATGGACGAGGTGACCCCGGACCGCCTGCGTAACTTCGACTTCGACGCGTTCGTCAACACCGGCTGTCCGCGCATCACCACCGACGACGGGCCCCAGTTCCACAAGCCGATGCTCACCCCCGGCGAGTACGAGATCGCCGTCGGCAACCGCCCCCTTGAGGACCTGGAGTTCGACACCTTCCACGGCACCTGGTGAGATGCGCGTCAGCCGCCGGGGAGTGCTTGCCGGCGCCGGCGCGCTGCTAGCCGGCTGTAGCGGCGACGGCGGTGACAGCGACGGGAGGACCGTCACCTCCGCTGCGGTACCGACGGAAAGCGGCGACGCCAGTATCGCGGAGGTACGGGCCCTCCAGACCTCCGACCCTGAGCCGGAGCCGCGGGTGCCGGCGGCCCATCTGGAGACGAGCCTCGACCGGCTGTCGGCGCTGGTGGGGACCGCCACCAGCCTGCTGGAGCAGACCGGCATCCGCTACGTGCTGGAGGACCGCCAGCGCATCGAGGGTGCCCGCCGATTCCTGGATCGGTCCGCCCGCCGGCGCCGGCGGACGCTGGCGTATCTACGGGAGGTCCGCGAGGAGATCCGCGAGGTGGCTGGCGTGGTCTGGCACTTGCGGGCGATAGCGGGCCGGGTGGCGCCCGCCACCCTGCCGGACCCCCGGGAGCCGGCCGCGGCCGCCCGCCGCTACGGGGCCGGTCTGGCCTACCGAGGGGAGCCGGAGGCGGTGCTGGCGTTGGTCGCCCCCGCCGAGCGCCTCCTCCGGGGAGCGGTCCGCGCCGGCGAGCGGTTCAAAGCGCCCGATGTCGAGCCGGGGACGGTCGGCTGGCCGGAGGCCGTCAGAGGCGTGGGCGAGGCTCGCGCCGGTGCCCGGCGCTCGTTGGCTGACGGGCGGGCGCTGGTTGAGGCCACCGGGAACGGCCCCTCACTGGTGGGCGAGCTCGAGGCGGCGGTCGAACGGCTCCCCGCGGCGGCCGCCGACGAGCGCGAGCCTCTGCGTGATGCCGCCGCCGGTACCGATCCCTCGACGGGGTACGGCCGGGTGGTCGGTAGGCTAGTAACCGACGAGCGGGTCCACGAGCGGCGGCTCGGCGCCGCCCGGGACGCCGCGGCGTCTGGCTGGCTTGCGCTCGCAACTGCCGACCTCGCGCGGGTGCTCGCCCGCCAGCAGGGGGCCCGACGCGCGCTGTCGGCCGCGACACTGACTCCCGGGGAGCAGGTAACGCCGGCCCTGGCGCTATCGGCCAAGCGCCGCGCTGGCGATCGTATCGAGGGAGCGGCCTCCGCCACGGTCGACCGGCCATTCGCGCGGTGTCTGCTCGGGATCGCTGTCGACCACGTGGCGGCCGGCGACAAGCGCCTCGGCGGCGAGCGAGGGCTGGAGGCGGCCTATGGCGCGTACCTGCTGGCGGCGGGAATCGCGGACGCTGCCGTCCCCGTTACCGACCGGCTTGGTGGTTAATCGAACGCGGTCCGGAGATCGCCGGCCATCGCCGATAGCGCCTCGTCGCCGGCGCTGATCTCCTCCGGGAGGCTGACGAACGCGTGGATCATCCGCTCGTAGTGGCGGTGCTCGACGGGGACGCCGTCGGCCGCGAGCCGGTCGGCGTACTCAACACCCTCGTCGCGCAGCGGGTCGAACCCCGCCGTCACCACCGTCGCCGGCGGGAGATCCGATAGGTCGTCCGCCAGCAGCGGCGCGAGGTACTCGTTGCGGGCGTGAGCGGGGCTGGGCGTGTAGCGGTCGTAGTACCACTCTATCGTGGGCCGCTCCAGCAGATATCCGAAGGCGTTCTCCTCGTAGCTGTCGAACTCGTGGAGCTCCGGGGAGGCGACCGCCGGGTAGAT
>CAZLOO010000439.1:0-2321 GCA_964561055.1 uncultured Halobacteriales archaeon | reverse complement strand
TGTGGATCTGGCGGGCGGTGGCGTCCGGCCCCATGTCGGTGGTCTCGACCCAGAAGATGGCGAAGATAGCGCCGCCGATCACCATGAACGTCAGGTCCACGGCGATGCGCACGAGAATCGCCAAGTCGCCGGCCTGGACCGCCGAAATCCACGTGCTGGGCTGGTAGATCGGCGCCATATAGTAGAAAATGCCGCTTACCGGCTCCGCGACGTTGCCGCCGGAGGGCACCTGGTACACCCCAAGCCAGTCGGGCATCCCCTCGTTGCCGAGCTGGGAAAACAGGATGCGACCCAGGAACTGGATGTTCGCCTGCAGCGCGCGGACGAGGATCATCGGCAGGACGCTAGCGTAGATTAGCTTCACCGGGAACCGCCCCCGGGCGCCTTTCACCTGGGCGTGGCTCAACGGGATCTCCACGCGCACGGACTCAGCGTACACGACGATGGCGAAGATGAGCACTGTCGTCAGCAGCGGAATTATCGCCCCTGGGCTGATGAGGATGCTCTGCAGACCGTCCAGAGTTGTCGGCGAGCCAATGGGGGTCTGGCCGGTGATGATATTGAACCAGGTAACGAAGAAGCCGTCCTGAGAGCCGGAGCTCAAGCCGGACCAGGAGAAGAACCCGCCGATGAGGCTCTGGGAAACGCCGGCGACGATGAACAGGCCAATACCGCTGCCGACCCCCCACTTGGAGATCACCTCGTCCATGAACAGGATGAGGATGCCGCCGACGAAGATCTGAGCGAAGATCAGCCACTGGACACCGACGGTACCGATGCCGAGCTGCTGGCCGACCTCCGGGCTGGCCGGGAGGATACCGCCGGCGAACACCTGGGGCAGTCCCGTCAGCACGATCATCACCACCACCAGTAGCTTCTGGAGCCCCTGGTACAGCACCTGGTCGCGCGGGTTGTTGTCCGTGTCCAGCCCGAGCAGATCCGCCCCGCCCAGCAGCTGGAGCACGATGCTCGCCGTGACTATAGGGCCGATGCCGAGATGCAACACCGTGAACTGGCCGCCGGCCAGGATGGTCCGGAACTGGCCGTACACGTCGCTGCGGCCCGTGCCGGCGAGGCCATACACAAGCACGTTCGTCAGGAAGAAATACAGCACGAGCACACCCGCCGTCCACGCCAGTTTCCGGCGGAACGGGACGTGTCCCTCCGGCCGGGTGACGGTGGGCATCCGCGTGAGGAGCGGCTCGGCGGTCTCCTTCCAGCTCATCTACTCGTCGTCTCCGGCCTCGTCGGTGGTATCCTTTTCGGCGCGCCGCTGCTGGCGCTCCTGACCGAACTCGGTGAGCTCAACACTTCCCCCGGCGCCCTCGATCAGTTCGACGGCACTGTCGGAGAAGTCGTCGGCCACGACGTGCAGCGTGCCGTGGACCTGGCCGTCGCCGAGCACTTTTACCGCGTCCGCGTCGGCCCCGTCGTCGGCGACCGCGCGGGCGTCGATGCGGTAGCCGTCCTCGGTCTCCTCGGCCAGCCCCTTGGCCGCCAGCAGCGGCGCGTCCTCGTCAAGTTCGCGTACGTCCACCGTGGCGACCTCCTCGGTCACCTTCGGCGGGCGTGTGAACCCGTGTTTGCCGAGCGGTTCGTAGTTGTGGAACTCGTGTTTGTCACGACCCGCCCGCCCGCGGCCGCCGCGGTTACCGGCGCCGCGCCGGTTCTTGTGCGTGCCGCCGCCGTGCGTGCGCGAGCCGCGCTGTCGCTTTTTCTTCGAGGTCATTATCGCATGCTCCTGAGGAGCTCGTCAATCTCCCCGGTGTCGTGTTTGCCGAGCTGGCCAGCCTCCTTCGTCGGGTGTTTGATACCGCTGTGGCCGCCACGCGGCGGATGGAGCCGCAGCGTGGGTGACAGTCCCTGTTCGCGGAGCGTCGTCTCCTCGGCCACTAGCGCCGCCGCCAGCTCCTCGATACTGTCGTAGTCGGTGGTCTCGGCCACCCACTGCTCAGTCACGTCGCCCTCCCCCTCCAGGGGCTCGGCGCGACGCTCCAACAGCAGCGCCACCGTCTCCTCTGTAGGCTGACCGTGGGCGATCCAGTCGTTGACCTTCGTTATCATCCCGCGGTAGGTGTCCGTCTCCGGGACGAGCGTTGCGTGGTTCACCCGGCCGAGATTCAGCATCTCGATCGTCTCGCGGACTCCACGGGACATGTCGACCTCGCCGCGGACCTGCACGAGCGCCCGCATCACTCCGGCACCTCCGCTGTGGCGCCGAGCTCCTCGATGCGCTGACGGCGCGGCGCGCGCGACTGCGCGGAGTTGCGCAGCGCGTTGTAGGTCGCCTTCGCGAGGTTGATTGTCGTCCGGGTGTTGCC
>CAZLOO010000438.1:0-2331 GCA_964561055.1 uncultured Halobacteriales archaeon | reverse complement strand
CGCCGCTGAGCACCGCCGCGATGCGGCGGGCGGCGTTGTCCTTCTCGGTGATTATCAGCTCCACGGCCGGTCACCCACCTCGTCCATACCCTTCGTTGGCCGAGCCCGAAAGTAACCTTTTCGTCCGCGAAACCGCCGGACGGCGCGCGCATCGTGCGCCCGTCACACGGCGCGCGAGCGACACGCGGCCTGGGGTCCGTGGAGATGCGGGCCCGCGACCCCAGTCCGAAGCACCCTTGCCCGGCGCCCGCATACAGCCGGCGGATGCAGCGTTACCGGGTACTTGAGAGCCCGCGGGCCGACGACGAGTGGCTGCTGCTGGAGCCAGGGTCCGCCGATCCCGCCTACGTCGCCAGTGACGGCTACGAGGGGGGACTAGCCGAGCGGGTCGGGAGCCTGGAGGCCGGCAACCTCGTCGCGGCCGAGGTGGATTTCACGGCCGAGCAGCCCCGGTTCGCTGCACTAGACGTGCTTGAAGACACTCGCTTCACGTTCGCGCGGGAGGCCGACCCCCTGTTCCAAGCCGCCCGGGAGTGCTGGGAGGCCACGGAGTCGGCGGGCGAGGCGATGGGTTCGCGGCTCACCCGGGACACGGACGGCGGCGTGAACGGCGTCGTCTATACGTTCGCCGAGCAGCGCGGCGAACGGGACCTATTCGCGGAGTTCGAGGACGGCCTCCGGCCGCTGGAGCCGCTGATCGCTCGCATCGAGGGGGCCGACCCCCCCTTCGACGTGTACGTGCTTGACCCCACGGAGCCCTGTATCGTCGTCTGCATCGCGCTTCAGCGCGACGGGTTGCTGGCGACCACGCTCCGGGACACCTACCTCCGGTCGGACGGGGCCGACGACGGAGAGGGGGGCGGAGACGATGAGTTCGGCGGTCTGAGCGACCTCTCCGGGGCCGGGCTGGAGTAGAGAGGAGCCCTCCCGGTCTCAGTCGGCCGGCTCCCAGTCGAACCCGTCTCCAGTCCGCGTGACCCGGCCCAGTCCCGGCGTTGGGAAGTGGGTAACCATTGCCAGGTCGGCGCCGGCCGCCCGTTCGAGCAGTTTCCTGCGGGTGTCAGGCACCCGGTTGGGCTGGAAGTCGAAGCCAGCGGTCCACGACGGGTTAGTGACGTGGAGTGGGTGGATAACCGTATCGACAAGATGTACCAGCGACTCACCGTCGGACTCGACGGCCACGGCGGCGTGACCCGGGGTGTGTCCCGGCGCCGGAACGAGAGTGACGCTGGGGTGGACCGCCCGCTCGCCGTCGACCCGCTCCCATCGGTCGGCCGACTCGATTGGGCCGAGGTTCGCCACGGCCATCTCCCGCATCATCCCGACAATCTCCTCGGGCAACCCCACGCCGCTCAAATCCGGCTCGGGGAGCCAGAAGTCGTGCTCTGCGGCCGTGATGTAGTGGTCCGCGGCCGCGAAGAGAGGCTCGCCGGCGGCGGTCAGCCCGCCGACGTGGTCGGGATGGGCGTGGGTCAGCACGACGGCGTCCACATCCGTCGGTGCGACGTCGATGCTGGCAAGCACCTCAAGGAGCTCGCCGGTCGCGGGCCCCATGTCGCCGGCCCCGGTGTCGACGAGGACGGTCCCGGCGTCGGTCTCAACGAGCAGACAGAGATACGGTAGCGTCGTCGTCTCCCAGGTCCCGGGATCGACTCCGTGTTCGCGGAGCGCCGCCGCCCGTTCGTCCGCCGGTGCCGTCGCGAACAGCAGCTCCGCCGGGTGCGGATACTCGAACGAGCCGTCGACCAGGATGGTACAGGTCGCCTCGCCGACCTCGACTCGGTAGGCGCCGTCGGCCGGGTTATCAACGGATATCATACCCTCCAAGGAACGGGAGCGAAAAAGTAGCTGTCGCTGACCCGGACCGTTCGGTCGCGGCCGCCGCCAGTGTCGCCAGGTCCGTTTCAGGCGGCGGGACAGTCCCGGGACGCCGACGAAACGGGGCAAAGACGGGATGAGCCGCGACGAGCGGAAACGGTGATATCGCTCCGGCCCGCGCTGCCACTATGCAGGACGTCTACGAGAACCGCGCACGGTTCGCGGAGACTGATCAGCAGGGAATCGTCTTCTACGGGGAGTACGCCACCTTCCAGGATGAGGCGTTCAACGGCTACCTTCGCGCCATCGATTACGGCTACGACGACATGCTTGCGGACGGCTGGGACGTCCATGTCGTCAACCTTGAGCTGGACTTCCGTGCTCCCGCCCGGTTCGGCGACGTGATGCGCCACGGTTTCCGGGTCGAACGTATCGGCGAGTCCAGCATCCGGTCGCGCTCGCGGGCCCGCCTCGAGGACGGCACCGTGCTCGCGGAGGGAACCGTCACCCACG
>CAZLOO010000437.1:0-2350 GCA_964561055.1 uncultured Halobacteriales archaeon | reverse complement strand
CCCGGCTGGTCGCCAGTAGCTGCCGGCGATCCAGCCCGGTGAACAGCGTCTCCTCCAGCGTTCCGAGCAGGGCACGGTACCCATCGGCGAGACCCTCCCACTCGCCGGGCCGGACGACCGGTGGGGTCAGCAGTTCCTTGAACTCCTCTAGCCGGAGGGCGCCGGCGAACGCCCCGTCTCGGCGGATGGCGACGAACGGCGGTGGCCCCGCCGGCGGCAGCGGCTTGTGCTCGACAGTGGCGTTCCGGGTGGCGAGCTGTTCGGCCAGCCCGGTATCCTCGGTGCTGTACACGGTGAGCTCCCCGCGCCGGCGTTCGACGTCGGCTATGTAGCTGTCGAGCATGGTCAGTCCGGGCGGGTCACCGCTCTCTCACTCCTCGTCCGCCCCGGCCAGGACGCTGTACTGGAAAAGCCGTTCGACCGACCCCGGAAGCGAGACCGTGGTCACTCTCTCTGCCTCCGGGTCGTACGATACCAGGCCCGCGGCCTCAAGCCGTGGGAGATGGGAGTGGACCAGCGCGATACGAACCTCACGATGGCGCTCGGGCGACACCATCCCCTCCTCGCTCTCCCAGCCACAGAGCACGTCCGCGAGCTCCTCGACCGAGCACTGCTCGCGGCCGAGTAGATGTGCGAGGACCCGACGGCGCGGCTGTGCGGCCAGCGCGCGATAGAACTCGTCGTCGTCGAACTGCGCCGGCACCTCGGCCTCCGCGCTCTCCTCAAACAATCGAGGTTTGTTATCCATGGCAAATTTTACCAATTGTACCTAATTAATACTTAGTGTTTTTGTGACGACATATTCTTCGTTCTATACATCGGCGGCCACGGCCGGGCTGTCGCCGGATGTCGCCGCTGCTCGGCGAGCCTCGGCCGATCCGCGGCAACCGCCACCCCGTAGGCGGTGGCAGCGATAACGCCCAAAGGCGCAGACGTCGGCTGCCGCGCCTCGCGAGGCTTTGCTACGAGGGAGCCTCCCGAGTGACCGGGTCAAGCGGGGCCGTTTCGCCACGCGAGAGGTTCGGTGCCGCTTCCGGAACATATAGTGTTCGTTCGTCAATTCTGTTGCCGGAGTAGCTCGCATACGGAGTGTATTAGGATTATAACCATCTATACGACCAGTAATAGCCTCTATTCTTGACGTTCGTGGAGCCAAAGCTTTAGTGGCCGGCGTGCCACCATTTGCCTGCCCATGTGGCAGACACTGAGCGCCGACGGCCTCCCAAGGTGCCGACAGGAACCCTTCCTGACTGGCGCCGCGAGGGGGGCTCCCCGGCACGGAGGAGGTGATCGTTGAGCGCAGGGCCACTCCCTGGGGCGGCCCTGCGTGGCCGCTCTCGCGACCACAACCCGTGTCCTCGCCCGCCCCGAAGTGTGACCTGGTCGGGGCGGGCGTTCGCTTTCGCACGTAGTCGCCCACGTGCGACCGTCTACTGCTCCCTGTGAACACTTAACAATACCGCCTGTAACAGTCGCGCTCGGCCGAGAGCACGGCGCTCCGCCCTCAGCCGTTGCAACCTCGGCTCAATGCCTCCCAGCCCCGCTGACCGTCCGGAGACGGCTGGGACCCGCGGACGAAGTTGTGCGAACACGCGGAGGCGTTCACCCCGGCGAACGGGTGCTCCCTGGGGTCCCAGTCGCGGCCCTGGTCGACGTCGAGAGCGTACTCCGGACGGAACTGGACGGTTCGGAGCGGCGTCTCCCGGTGGCAAGTGTAGAAGTTGTTGTAGTCGGTGCGCGCGACCGATTCCAGTCTCCCGCTGCACTCGACGGGGCCGCCGTGGAGCGCCGGGACGACGGGACCCACGCCAGCGAGCATCCCTCCCGTCGACTGATCGACGGTGTGTTCGGGACTGGAGAACGCGCTCTTGGCTGCCGAGGAGGACGACGCCCGCGCTCAGAGGCGTTCGGCGTCGGCGTGGACCTCGTGGCCCGGCAGGAGGTCGGTCCGTTCGAGCAGGTAGTAGGCCGCCGTGTGGACGACAAAGGCCGCGACCAAGCCGTTGAACGCGGCGCCGACCGGGCCGGGGATGACCTGCGGCGCTGCCACGCCCGGCACCACCTGGCCGGCGGTGAGTACCGCGACGACCGCGCCGACTACATACCCGAGGACGGCGCTCCAGCGGATGCCGGTGAACCCGACGTCCTCCATCCGGGGGACGCTCAGCCGCCAGCACAGGAGGAAGTCAGCGATGATCACCCCGCCCAGCGGGGGGACGTACTGGCCGAGCGTGGAGAGCCACGGGAGCAGCAGGCTGTCGGCGCCGACCAGCGCCAGCAGGATGCCGATAGCCCCGCCGGCCAGCACGAACGGCCGCTTGCGGTCGAACTCGAACGCCTCGCTGCCGGC
>CAZLOO010000436.1:0-2352 GCA_964561055.1 uncultured Halobacteriales archaeon | reverse complement strand
CGACCGGGGGGACTACGACCTGGTGCGCTACTAGCGGAAGGGCAACGGCTGGCTGGAGGAGGCCGACCCCGCGGACGTCGAGGAGGCCGAGCGGGAGATAGAGGCGATCATGCGCGGTCTTGAGGAGGGCGACGACGGGACCTACGAGCGGGTGAGCGAGGTGGTCGACCAGGTGCTGGCAGGAATGCGCGAGTCGCTTGCACGACTGCCCGCCGAGTTCGACGAGTTCGTTCGCGAGACGCGGTTCATGCGCAACGGCTCCGCCCAGGACGTCGTCGAACGGCTGCAGGACAGCGCGTACGCCCAGCAGGAGGAGGGAGCCTGGCAACTGGACCTGACGGAGTGGGGTGTCGAGAACCCGTTCGTGTTCCTTCGGTCGGACGGGACGACCCTGTACACGACCCGCGACCTAGCCCATCATGAATGGAAGTTCACCAACTTCGACCGCGCGGTAACGGTACTCGGCGAAGACCAGAAGCTCCACGCCACCCAGCTAGAGGCGGCCCTGGAGATCCTGGGCAACGACACCGACCGGCTCACCTCCACGTTCTACTCCTGGGTGAACCTCCCCGAGGGCGGAATGAGTACTCGGGAGGGAACCGGCATTGATCTGGACGACCTGCTGGACGAGGCAATCGACCGCGCCCGGGAGGAGGTCGAAAAGCGGATGGGCGAGCGCATCCGGGACGACGACCTCACGGAGGCCGACATCGAGCGTATCGCCCGACAGGTCGGGGTAGGGGCGGTACGCTACGACATCGTCGCCAAGCAGCCGACGAAGGCGATCACCTTCGAGTTCGAGCGGGCACTGGACTTCGAGGCCCAGTCGGCGCCGTACGTCCAGTACGTCCACGCGCGCTGTTGTGGGATCCTCGCGGAGGCCCGCGCCGCGGGCCACGCCGTTCCGGCCTCCCCGAGCGCCGACGCGCTCGTCACCGAGGAAGAACGGGCGCTGCTATCGACGATGGCGCGGTTCCCTGCCGTCATCGAGGATGCCGCCGAGGAGCTGGAGCCCCACCGGGTGGCGACCTACACCCGGGAGCTGGCCGAGCGGTTCAACGCCTTCTACCGGGAGTGCCCGGTGCTGGATGTCGAGCCGGAACTTCGGGGGACGCGGCTGGCGCTGGTAGTGGCCGCGCGCAACACGGTCGCCGATGCGCTAGGGCTGCTCGGCGTGGCGGCACCGGAGTCGATGTAGCTACAGAAAACCGGGCAGGACGGTTCCTCCGAGGAACAGAACCGCCGCCGTGCCGACCCCTAGCACGAGGAGCAGGAACAGCACGACCCATCCGACAGGGACGGACCCGCCGACGCGCTCCGTTCCGGACATACGCGGTTGATCGGTGACGAGCGGAATAGGCGTGTCGATTCACTGACGAGCAGTCTGGATCAGTCGAAGATATCCCGGAGCCGGCCAAGCGCCCCCTCCCGCTCCTCGCTCTCGTCATCGGCGTCGTCGATGAACGAGCCACCCCGCTCACGGTCCGGATCGAACGAGGAGGTGGCCGTCGGGGCGTCGGCCTCCCCGTCATCGTCCCCGACAGAGACCGGATCGGGGTCAGGGACATCGGCGCCGGCCGCCGGTTCGGGCTCTGCCGCGTCGGCTGTAGCGGTGTCGGGGGGC
Source organism: uncultured Halobacteriales archaeon (assembly GCA_964561055.1). Classification (GTDB taxonomy): domain Archaea; phylum Halobacteriota; class Halobacteria; order Halobacteriales; family Haloarculaceae; genus CAZLOO01. Next base: position 728 of record CAZLOO010000436.1, on the reverse strand, counting down.
TCCCCCTCGGCCTCCGTGATAGCCGCGGCCCCGGCGTCGGCCTCGGTGTCGGCGTCGGCCTCAGCCCCGGCATCGGCATCGCCGGGCTCGGGAGCGGCGGTCACCGCCGGCTCCAGATCGCCAGCGAGGGGATCCGGACGGGGCGGAGCGACGGCGTAGCTGCCGTCCGTCTCGCGGAGCGAGTCCATCCCGAGCAGGCGGGCGCCGAGCTCGCTGTACGCCCCCGCGGCGCGGCTCCCCACCGGGGCGAGCACTGCCCCGGAGGCGATGGCCGGCGTCTCCGGCACCGCTGCCAGCACACGGTCGCCCAGCTCGTCGAGCACTTGGCGGGTGGCGTTGTCGTCGCGGGTACGGGTGACGACAACGCCGGCTGTCTCCCCGTCGACGCGCGCGGCGAGTTCGCCAGTCTTCGCGGCATCTTTTATTGCGACCACGTCCGGGGTCGTCACCAGCACCACCGCGTCGGCCAGCCCGAGCGGCACCGTTACCTCGTGGGAGAGGCCGGCGCTGGTGTCGAGCACGACCGCGTCGTAGCGCTCGGTCAGCGGCGCCACCACCGCGTCTTGGAGCCGGGCGGGGTCTGCGTCGGCGAACGCCTCCAGATCGCGGGTGCCAGCAACGACGTCGAACCCTCGGTCGTGGCTCCGGACGGCCGCGTCTACGTCGGCCTCGCCCGCGAGCACGTCGTGGACGGTCGGCCCGCCGGCGACGTTCAGCAGCTGCGCCAG
>CAZLOO010000435.1:0-2359 GCA_964561055.1 uncultured Halobacteriales archaeon | reverse complement strand
GACGGCGGGAGCCGCGAGGGCGATTATATTCTGAACCGGCATCCGCTTTTTACCGGGGACCTCACCACCCCCCACTACACCCATGAGCACCCCTCGCGACCGCGTCGACACGCTCCGCGAGCGCGCCCGCGAGAGCGATGATATCGCTCCCGGCGACGGCGATCTGCTGATCGAGTTCTCCGACCGACTGGACCTGCTCGCCCAGACTTACAGCGACTACCGCCACGAGAAGCTGCTCCGTCATTGCGTCATCATGGCCGAACGGCTCGACGACGGCCTGCTCGCCGAGGCCCTCGAGGACCAGAGGGCCGCCGAGCGGATCGTCGCCTGGATCAACCGCACCTACGACAACGAGGAGACCAACCGCGACTACCGGTCGGCGCTGCGCGTGTTCGGCAAGCGCGTCGCCGGCCGTCACGGCGTCGTGGGCGAGCTCGTGCTCGGGGACGGTGATGACGTGTTCGCCGTCGCGTTCGCGGACGGTCGCAACGAAGACAGAGCGGGGTCCCTCGACCCTCAGGAGGACGTCAACACCCTAGAGCGCGATTCTGACGGCGACGCGTTCCCAGGCCGAGCGTGATTCCGACGTGGACCTGCCTTCCGGTGGGGGTGGGGTTCAGTACACCGCCGGGGATCGCTGGGGGGGACGACTGCATGCAGCGAACGCTCCACGGACAGCCGAGGGGCGTACCTGGGAGCTCGCTCCGGAGGCGGGTCACCGGAGAGCCAGAAGCTGGCTCGAGTCGAGTGGTGGGGTAGTCCCTGGATTAGCGCAGAACGCTCTCAGGCATCTCCGTCTCCGTCACCGTCTGCCGTCTCAAACGCGTCGAGGATTTCGCGATACCGGTTCCGGATGGTGACGTTGCTGACATCGGCGACCTCGGACACGTCGTTCTGAGTGATATCCTCGTTACAGAGCCTCCCGGCAGCGTAGACGGCGCTGGCAGCAATACCGACCGGATGCTTGCCGCTGTGGACTCCCTGAGACGTGGCTACCTCGATCATCTCACGGGCCTGTCGTTCCGTCTCGTCGCTGCAGTCGATGCCCGCGACGATGCGGCCGACGTACTCCATCGGGTCTGCCGGCGGGACCTGTATGCCGAGTTCCCTGACGACGTACCTGTAGGTACGCTTGATCTCCAGCGGCTCGACGCGGCTCACGCCGGCGAGTTCGTCGATCGTTCGCGGCGTGCCGTCGAGCCGGGTGGCGGCGTACAGAACCGCGGTCGCGACGCCCTCGATGGAGCGCCCCGGTAACAACCCGTCGTCCAGCGCACGTCGGTACATGACGCTCGCGGACTCGCGTGCCTGCTTGTGTATCCCCAGCGCCGAGGCCATCCGTTCGATCTCGCCGAGCGCCTGCTTGAGGTTGCGCTCCGCCGAGTCCCGTGTCCGGAAGCGCTCGTTCCACGTCCGCAACCGCTGGAGCTTCTGGCGCTTGCGAGCGGAGAGGGAGTTCCCGTAGGCGTCCTTGTCACGCCAGCCGATGTTGGTCGACAGCCCCTTGTCGTGTTTCAGTTGCGTGGTAGGCGCTCCGACGCGGGACTTCTCGTCTTTCTCGGCGGCGTCGAAGGCACGCCACTCCGGTCCCCGGTCGATACGTTGCTCGTCGAGGACCAGTCCACAGGCCGTACAGACCCTCTCCCCCGTGTCGTTCGCCCTCAGGACCTTCTCCCCGCACTCCGGGCAGGTCTGCTCCTGGGGCTGCTCTGTCTCCGGTGTCGACTCGGTCTCGCTCCTCTCGCGGGTCCGGGAGTCCACTATCCCGTCCCCCGCATCCGATACCCGGAGTGGCCGCCCTGTCGCATCCGTACAGCAGGGAGACGACCTCTCGGTGTGGCGCCTCCCGCCGGCACGAAGCGAGGAGCCTGCGTCCGGTCGGACCGCGACTCAGGAACTGGTCTGAATAAGTTCATGTCCCCCACTGCTACCTCGTCGAAAATAAGCTTTTGTAATTGCCAAAGATTTCTACGAGCTTCTAATGTAATTGATTTCGGTTACAATATCTGGTTTTGCTACCCTAGGTTTATTCTTCGATACTACGAACGGAGCTTGATGAGTTCCGATCAAGAGCACCTCCGCGAGACCGACACCGAGGAGCGATTCGACTTCAAGAAGGAGGAGGCAGCGGCGTTCAAGACCGACCGGGGGCTGACAGAGGAGACGATCCGGCTCATCTCTGAGGACAAGGACGAGCCCGAGTGGATGTTGAAGCGACGGTTGCGCGCGCTGGACATCTGGCAGGAGATGCCGATGCCGACCGACTGGCCCGGCCAGCCGGACCTCTCGGAGGTCGACATCGACGAGATCGTCCCGTACATCCGCCCGGACATCGAAACCCGCGGCGGCGCCGAGAGCT
>CAZLOO010000434.1:0-2361 GCA_964561055.1 uncultured Halobacteriales archaeon | reverse complement strand
AGCGCGCCGGCCATCGCGTAGGTCATCTGCCGGATGGCCCCCTTCGAGGCGCAGTAGCGCACCCCGTCGGGCCGGCTTCTGATACCCATGAACGAGGACATGTTGACGATGGACCCCTCCGTCCTCTGCTCGACCATCTGCCGGGCGGCGGCCTGCGCGCCGAAGAAGGTACCCTTCGCATTGACGTCCATCATCCGGTACCACTCCTCCTCGGTCGTCTCCAAGAAGTCGTCGGAGTGGGTGATACCGGCGTTGTTCACCATCACGCTCACACCGCCGAACTCGTCGGCCGCCGCCACTGCCGCTCGGAGGTCGTCAGGGTCGGCTACGTCGGTCTCGACGAACGCTGCCGACCGGTCCGTGTCGCTCTCGATGCGCTCGTGGGTCGGCCGGCCGCCCTCGCGGGGCTGTTCGCGGAGGTCCGCGATAACGACGTCCGCGCCGTGCTCGGCGAACAGCAGCCCCATCGCCCGCCCGTTCCCGCTCGCGCCGCCCGTGACGACGGCCGTCTCGTCCGTCAGGAGTCCCTCCATGGCTACCCCTGCAGGGGCACCCGCCGTAAGCGTTCGGCCGCTACTCGTAGCGGTCCTCGGCGTCGTTGAGCATGAGCCAGTAGCGCATCAGCGTGGAGGCGTGGCCCTCGTCCTCCGCGACGCGCCGGCAGACGGCTTTGTACGCCTCGTGGACGACGCCGTTGATGGGTAGCGCTGTCCCGTTTTCGTGGGCGAACTCCCGCGCGTAGCCGATGTCCTTGTTCCAGATGGCGAGGCTGCCAAGTCCCTCCAGTTGCTGGCTGAAGTCGCCGGTGTAGTACTCCTCCCAGATATCCATCCCGATGAACTCGCTGAACAGCCGCGGGTCGACTCCGTTGTCCCTGACGAACTCCACGATCTCGGCGTCCAGCGCCGCGTGACCGGCGTAGCGCATCTGCAGCCCCAGTTTCAGAACTGTCCCCTCCGGCACCAGCCCCACCCGGACGTGGTCGTCACACAGCACGTCCAGCAGGTCACCGGCGGTCTCGTAGCGCTCCTCGCTGCCGCCGATCATCATCTGGTAGCCCTCCCGCGGCCCGGCGCCGGTAATCGGCGCCTCGATAAACTCCGCGCCGACCTCCTCGCACATCGCTTCGGCGGCGACGGAGCCGTCGGGATGGGTCGTCGTCACGTCCACCACCAGCTGACCGGGCGATAACGACCCGAGCAGGCCGCCCTCTCCCTCCAGGGTGGCCTCCACCTCGGGGGTGCCCGGCAGCGCCATCACCACCGCGTCCGTCCCCTCGGCGGTGCCGGCAGGGTCCCCGGCGGCGCTCGCCCCCTGCTCGACGGCACGCTCGACGGTCGCCTCGTCGATGTCGTACACTGTCACCTCGTGGCCGGCCGCGAGCAGCCGGTCGAGGAACTCCGAGCCGATGTAGCCGACGCCGATCAGTCCGACGTGCATGCGGTCACACGCGTCGGGTCCGGTGATAACTGTTGGCCCCCCGGCCGGGGGTCGTCGCTCAAAAGTGGCCGAATTTATCCTTCCGGTAGAGGCTAATCTCGCTGGCAGTGTCCACGGCGTCCTGCTGGAGTGCGAACCGAATTGCCTCGCCGATGGCCTCGGGTTCGGTCACCTCCCCCTCGTCGTAGCGCTCCTCAGAGGGGGTCCCCCGCTCGGAGCCGAACTCCGTGCGCACTTCGGTCGGGTTGACGACGGAGACGCCGATGCCGTCCCCACCGACCTGCCCCTCCAGGCTATGGGCGAACCCCCGGGTCCACCACTTCGTCGCGGCATAAACGGGGTTCGCCGGGCGGGGGTACTGGCCGGCGAAGCTGGCGACGAACACCAGCGTCCCCGCCGTCTCCCGGAGGTGGGGCAGCGCCGCCCGGGCAGCGTAGAACATCCCGTCGGTGTTCACGTCCATCATCGCATGGAAGTCCTCGTCGGAGAGGCTCTCGACGTTACCCTCCAGCCCGATTCCGGCGTTGTTCACCAGCGCGTGGAGCGTGCCGTGCTCGTCGATGGCGGTCTCCACGAGCGCGTCCACCTGCTCGCGGTCGGTGACGTCCGTCTGGATGGGGGTGACCGCGACACCCTCCTCGCGGAGCTCTACGCCCAGCTCTTCCAGGCGGTCCAGCCGGCGGGCGCCCAGCACCAGGTCCACCCCTTCACTGGCGAGCACTCGCGCCGTCGCCGCCCCGATGCCCGCGCTCGCTCCCGTTATTACCGCCGTCTCGCCGTCGATCGAACGCATACCGGCGCCGACGGCCGGCCGTCCCAAAGCGCTGACGATGCTCCCGGGCTCAGAGCGCTCCGAAGAAGGCCGCTATCTCCTCATTGGCCCGCTCCGGGTCCTCGTAGTGGGCGAAGTGGCCGGCGCCC
>CAZLOO010000433.1:0-2374 GCA_964561055.1 uncultured Halobacteriales archaeon | reverse complement strand
CGGGCGAGCGCATCAAGACGCTCCTAGACAGGCTCCGGCCGCTGAACGGGGTACGGGAGGTGGAGTTGGCGGTCGTCGAGGGCTGAGCTACAGGTCCGGAACGAAGTCAGCCTCTCCCTCCTCGGCGGCGGTCTCCCCGGCGGTCACGCCGTGCTGGAGGGTGCCGACACCCTCGACCTCGATCTCGACGGTGTCGCCGTCTGATAGCGGGCCGACGCCCGCGGGCGTGCCGGTGGCGACGATGTCCCCCGGTTCCAGGGTCATCAGATCAGTTATTTCGGCGATCAACTCCGGGACGCTGAAGATGAGGTCGTCGAGCGCGGAGGACTGTCTCGTCTCGCCGTTCACGCGGAGCTCGACGGTTGCGTCGTCGGGCACGTGCTCGGGATCAGCCACCACCGGACCAACGGGAGCGGCGTTGTCGAAGGCCTTCCCGCGGACCCAGTTCTGCTCGGAACGCTGGTCGTCGCGGTTCGACAGGTCGTCGACGCAGGTGTAGCCCGCGACGACATCCAGTGCTTCCTCTACGGGGACGTTCCGGCACTGCTGACCGATGACGACCCCCATCTCCGCCTCGTAGTCCACGCGCTCTTTCCCCTCGGGGAGCCGCACCGTGTCGCCGTGAGCGGCGAGGGTGTTCGGCGTCTTCAGGAACAGCAGCGGCCGCTCGGGTAGCTCGGAGTCGGTCTCCTCGGCGTGCTCGGCGTAGTTCAGCCCCACACAGACGATCTTCGAGGGTTCGGTCGGCGGGAGCACGTCCACCGTTTTAAGATCATACGCTCTGTCGGCGAAGACGGCTTGTCCGCCCTCCAGCCTGCCGGTTCGCACTGTGCCTGCCGGGTCTCGGAACCGTATGCGACGCATGCGGCGGTTTTCAGCCCCACCGTACATGAGTGTTGCCGGTCGGCGAAATACCGATACCCACCCGGAACCTTCCTCCGACGATGAACGACACCGATTCCAGGACCGACAGCCAGCGTGCCCGCCCGCTTGGGCTGAATCACGTCGCCCTGCCGGTGGGTGATGCGGACGCCGCACTCGAGTTCTATCGCGATCTGCTGGCCGTGGAGGTGCGCGGCCGGACGACCACGGGCGTGTTCCTCGATATGGGTGACCAGTTCGTCGCGCTGATGGAGCCCGAGGAGGGCGAGCCGGACGACCACCGTCACGTCGGGCTAGTAGTCGACGACCCCACGGCTCTAGAGGCACGGCTTGCGGGCAGCGATGCCGAGGTGCTGGACACCCGCGGGCTTGACTTCCGGGACCCGTGGGGAAACCGCGTCCAGGTGGTCGGCTACCCGGAGGTTCAGTTCACGAAGGTAGACCACGTCCTCCGAGGAATGGGACTGGACCCCGGAGACCTGGCGAAGACAGAGGCCGCGCTCGCGGAACTCGCCGAGAAGGGGATGACACCGAACTAGACGCACTTCGAACGGAGGGCAGTCCTCGGGTCCGTGAGCTTGATGCCGAACCACCACTCGGAGGTCCCAGGGACGACCTTGTGGAGAGTTTGTCATTGCAGAAACCGAACGAAAATCTCCGGCGCGCTAGCCACCGTCGGCGTCGCAGTCTTGTTCTTGCTGTGGTTCGTCGCATTCTCGAATGCGCTGGCGGTGGTCACAAAGGACCGGGAGTCCATCGTCGTCTGCGCAGACCTGCTGTAGTTCCCGCTGCTGTTCTCCTCAAGCGCGTTTCTCCTACTGGATGTGCTGCCGGGCTGGATACGGAGGTTCGCCCGGTTCAACCTCGCCACCCACGGCGTCGACACCGCACGGGCCATCATACTCAACACCGACGTGATGAGCGTCATCAAGATGAGCCGCTCGGGCGGGCCGCTAGATGCCATCGTTTCCGGCGTCGTCCTGGAGTCTGGCGCACGTGCTTGGCGGGGGCGCGGCGACGCTGCGCTCCCGTGCGTCAAGTTCGAACGTCCAGTAGCTCAGGCGCCGGGTCCCCGTTCGACGTTCCCCAGCAACGGCTCCAAATCCAGTTCCTCAACCAGCGACGCCGCTCGATCGTACGGTGGCTCTTCCTCGGTGCTCCTGGGGGGACGCTCAACGCCGGCAGCTCGGAACGTGGTATCGAGAAACGCCTCCCGGACGGCCGGATTGTCGAACAGTCCGTGGAGGTACGTGCCGAGCACCCGGTCGGTGGCAGCGCTGGCCCCGCCCAGCGGCCGGGGAAGGCCCGCTGGCGGTTCGGTGCTCCCCATGTGTATCTCGTAGCCCGTCGCCGTGCCGCCAGCGTCGGCGATGGGGCCAGCACCCTCGACGGTCCGCTCGACGCGCTCGACGCGCTTCTCCCGGGAGAAGCGCGTCTCGACGGGCAACAGCCCGAACCCCTCGACGCGGTCGGCGTCGCCGGTCCCCTCGAC
>CAZLOO010000432.1:0-2384 GCA_964561055.1 uncultured Halobacteriales archaeon | reverse complement strand
TCCTCGACCGGGAGGACACCAGCATCCGCTCGTACCTGGCGCGCGAGGGGTTCTCCCAGCGGTTCATCCAGCGGTTCGCCGCCCCGTTCTACGGCGGTATCACGCTGGATCGATCGCTGTCAACCAGCAGTGTCGTCTTCGAGTACACGTTCAAAGCGCTCGCCGCCGGCCGCATCGGCGTCCCTGCCGAGGGGATGAGCGCCATCCCTCGACAGCTGGCGGCCACCGCCCGCGAGGCCGGCGCCACTCTCCAGACCGACACTGCTGTTGAGAGCGTCCAGTCCAACGGGGAAGGAGTGGTCGTGAGCGCCGGTGGTCGCGACTACGAGGCTGACGCGGCTGTTGTCGCCACCGATCCCGCGACGGCCGGGGAGCTGACGGGCGTCGAGACGCCGACCGACACCCGCGGCTGTGTTACCCAGTACTTCCGCCTGCCGGGCGGTGAACTGGACACTAGCCGGAAGCTCCTGCTCAACGCCGCGGACGATCGCCCGAACCAGGTCGTGCCGCTGTCAGCGGTCGCGCCAGAGTACGTGCCGGACAGCGAGACTCTGCTATCTGCGGTGTTCCTCGGCGAGCAAGCCGAGAACGACGGGGCGCTCGCGGACGAGGTCTGCGACGCGCTGGCCGAGTGGTATCCGGAGCGGCGGTTCGACGAGATGGAGCTTCTGCATACCGACCGGGTCGCCTTCGCCCAGTACGATCAGCCGCCTGGGTTCCGCCGGGACCTCCCCGAGGTAACCGCACCGGAGGGCCCGGTGTACCTGGCGGGCGACTACACCCGGTGGTCGTCGATCAACGCCGCGATGGAGAGCGGCCGGATGGCGGCGCTCGCGGTGTGAGACGGAGCGAGCGGAAGCCCACGGCGTCAGCCGTGAGAGGAGGTCAATCAGTCCCCGTGGTCGCGATCGATCAGGGCGCGATCGTCAGCCGTCCGGTCAAGCGCGGTGTGAAGGCGACTGTCTTGGAGCGTGCGCGCCCGGTGCCGCGCCGCGAACAGCCCCTGGGCCATGTTGAACGGCGTCGCGAGCGCTGACACGGTCGAATCGGGCACGTCTTCCCAGGTGATGGGTACCTCAATGATACGGTAGCCGAGCGCGGCGGTGATAGCGATGAGTTCGATGTCCCAAGCGAATCCCGGCTCGTACAGGTGGTCGCGGACGGCCGTCCACGCCTCGGCGGTCACTGCTTTGGCACCACACTGGAAGTCGTACAGGTCCGCGTCCAGCAGCCGCCGGGCGAGCCAGGCGAAGCCGTCACCCAGCCGCCGTCGCAGCCGGGTCTGGTGGCCCCGTACCGTCGCCTCCGGGTGGCGCCGGGAGCCGACAGCGAGGTCCGCCTCGCCGCCGGCCAGCGGCGCGAGCACGTCCCTCATCGAGGGCGGGGGCGTGGAGCCGTCGGCATCGGCGAACGCCAGGATGTCCGTCTCCAGCGCCTCGAACCCTGCAGTGACCGCCGCGCCCTTCCCCCGGCGGTACGGAACCGCGTTCACTGTCGCCGGCAGGTCTGCCAGCGCCTCGGGCACCCCTGGCTCCGGAGCGTCGAGTTCGATACGCACTGCCGCCGGGTCGAGTTCGGCGACGAGCGCGCGGACGTACCGTGACAGTCGTTCGGTGTCGGGGCGGTAGGCTGGGACCACGAGCCCGACGCTGTCCATGAGGGCAGGTGAACCGGTCCCCTCAAAAGCGGTTCGGAGCACAGCGGCTCTCTTGGAGGTATCAACGGTGCCGTCCTCAATCTTTATACCTGCGGCGCGCGTCTTTGTTTCACGTAATGAGTGACTCCAGCGAGTCGATAGCGGACCTTCCTCCAAGCGCCAAACTCGTCTACAAGGTCCTGGAGTACAACGGGCCTCTCACCCAGAAAGGAATCGTCGAGGAGTCGATGCTCTCGGCCCGGACTGTGCGCTACGCCCTTGAGCGGCTGGAGGGGATCGAGGCGGTCGACGAGGACGTCTACTTCGCCGACGCAAGGCAGAACCTCTACGAGATAACGCCGGAGTTCGCGCCCGCGGACGGGACGGAGAAGGCCGTCGGCGACGACTGAGATCGAGCCGCTTGCTTACTCCTCAGCGCCCTCGATTTCCTCTATAATCTCCTCGGCATCCACGTCGGCGTCTTCGAGGGCCGCTTCCATGTCGCCGCCAGCGGGGCCGCCGGCGCCCATGCCGCCCATCATCCCACCCATCCCCATGCCGCCGCCGGACCCGTCTATTGTCTCCTGAATGATTACCCGGTCCAGGCCGACGCGGTCGATGATCTGCTGCGCGATCTGCTGTTTCTGGAACATCCACTGCTGATTGAACGAGAGTTGCGGCGTCGCCTCCACGTAGAGGGTTCGCTTCTCGACGGTGACCGTCTCGAACTCCGGCTCGCTCTCCTCGT
>CAZLOO010000431.1:0-2393 GCA_964561055.1 uncultured Halobacteriales archaeon | reverse complement strand
CCGATGGCGAAGTCGAGCGTCGTCTGCCCCCTGTCGCGGCTCATATGAACATGAACACAAGCAGCGCGAGCGTCGGTAGCACGACGACGAACTTCAGCCCGGACAACAGGTTCACCTCGCGGATGTACCCAGCGATCAGCCCGGACATGATCCCCTGGAGTGCGACGGCGTGGAAGAACAGCATCGTCAGCAGGTCCGTGTCCACGCTCCCCCCGAAGCTCGTCGCGTTGGATCCCCCGCCGCCGGATGCTTGAGAGGCGAGCCCGGCCATCACGTCGAGGAACTTGACCTTCAGAATGGCCATCACTCCCAGCAGCGTGATGAACGTCATGATGATGATCACCATCTGCATCCGGGTGCGGGACTTGCGGTCGCGCTCGATGTCGTCTTGGTTTTCCGAGGCCTGTGCGGCGGTCGAGAGCACCTCCGTGATCTCGCTGGAGGTCTCCTGAGCCTTCGAAATCAGCTTCACCGTCCGCGCCAGCCGCGGGATGTGGTACTTGTTGTTGAACTCCAGCAGCGCCTCCCGGAGGTTGGTGCCGTAGTTGACCTTCCGGTGGAGGGTCTCAAATTCCTCGGCCAGTCGCCCGCTGGAGGTGTCCGCGACGATCTTGATCGACTCTAGCAGCGTCATCCCGGTGTCGTTGGCGCTGGAGAGCTTCCGGAGGTTTTCCGAGAGCTTCCCGATGATGCTGCGCCGCGTGCGGACGTTCCACTCGTAGAACACTGCCAGCGGCAGCGCGATGACATACAGCGGTACGTACAGCCAGAAGAACGTGCCACTCACCGGCGCGGTCTTCAGCCCTTCTATAGACAGCGGCGCCAGCCCGGAGAATACAGAGAACGCCATCAGCGTCACCGTCGTCGGCACAGTCAACGCTAGCGTCGCCAGCGGGTGATCCCTGAAAAACAGGTGGGGTGACTTCAGTATCTGCATCGCCTCGTAGTTACCCTCCCGCGATTTTATTTGGTCGAAGATGCTGTACTCGCCGACGTAGTTCTCGATTAGCCCGAGACTGAATATCCCTTGGGCGTCTGGGCTCGTCCGTGTGGGCGTGCTCGTCTCGCCACGCGCCAGTGCGGCCGCGGCGCCCGAGCCGGCAGTACCGCCATCGACCGTCGTGCCGCCGTCGGTCGCGGCAGCCCCGCCCGACACGTCTTGGTGCTCGTTGCCGGCGTCGGGCTGGAGGTAGCCGTCTCCTACCTCGTCCTGAACGACCGTCGACACTAGCACGAGGAAGCCGGCCCCGATCAGTGGAATCAGCCCGTAGACGGTGGCGTACAGCAAGAACGTCTGAGCCTGCCCCAGCATCGACATGATAACAAGGATGATGATTAGGAGGAGCGGGAATAGCGCCAGCGTCATGAACATCTCCCCGAACAGCTCCAGAGTCTCCAGAACCAACTCCTGCTCCTGTTTGGAAGTTCGCATCTGCTTGTCCTTCTGGTCTTCTAGAAAGCTCTCCATGTCCCCCCCGGAATTGATGATGCTCAGCATATCCGTGAGGAACTGGCTGAATTCCTCGGAGGGGGTCTGTATCGCCTGGTTGCGGATCGCCGTCCGGTAGTCCGTGTCGAAGTACTCCGTTTCCAGGATGATACTCTGGAACTCCTTGGACACCTCGCCGTAGGTGTCGTCGGCCCGGGCGATGGCCTCGAGGATCTCCAGCTGATTCATGCCCCCGACCGACAGCGCGTACATGAATGACGTCGCGTCCGAGAGGAGCACGTTAATCTCGCGTTTCCGCTCACCCGAGCGGAAGTACGGCACTGACACGATGGCGCCGAAGCCGACGCCAAAACCGATCGAACCGAACACCAGCCCGCCGATACCGATGAACGCGGGCACCTTTATCGAGTTCAGCAGTTGGGCAGTCGACTCACCCACCGGCAGACCCAGTAGTATCGGCGGATCCGTTATGACGAAGGTGAACAGGAACCACGTGACCAGTGTGCCGACCAGCCACAGCAGAGCGCCGGCGAGTACCCCCAGCCCGAGTGCCCGTGAGAGGTACATCTCCACGTTGCGGGACATCCGGGACTCGGCGAGTTTCGTCTCGACTGAGCTGACGAACTCGCTCTCCTCGTCGAACAACCAGCGAAACAGCGGGAAGAACCGCTCGCCCACCGGATCGCTGGCGTAGTCACCGCTAGGGCCCGTGCTCATCGGTCATCCTCCTTCGGCTGGAAGCCGCCGAACTCCTCCTCGGAGGTGAGTGCCTCCACGATGTCGCTCGCTTCCGTCCCGCGGTACTCCTCCAGCATTGACTCTCCCTGCTGGATAGTCTTATTAGCCTCCTCCAGACGCTCCTCGTCCGGCTCCGGCCGCGGAACCATCTGCTCTTTCTCGGGGTCGATGTCGATTTCGACGGACTCCATTTCCCGGAGGTCCT
>CAZLOO010000430.1:0-2400 GCA_964561055.1 uncultured Halobacteriales archaeon | reverse complement strand
AGAGGTTCGACGTGCCGTTCACCTTCGCGACGAGGTTCACGTCGTCCTCGTAGGAGGGATAGTACGCCTCGGCGACGCCCTTCTGGACAGCGATAGAGGTGACCGCGGAATGCGTCGCGGCCTCGAAGGTGCGCGCGGGGTCGGCGCTCTCGGGCACGTCACGGAAGTCGACGGGCCCGTGCTCAAGACCGTGGTCGTACGCGAGGATCAGCAGTTTCCCGTCACGACACAGGGGGGTGTCGTCGATGGGGATCATAATTGCGTGTGCGTCCAACAACGGTATCAAACTACCGACGACCTGCCGCCCCCAGTGGTCATTGGCTCCTAGCGCGCTCAATTTGCGGTCGTGTACAGGCGTGCCTCGGTGTCGGCCAGGTCGCTCAGCCCGGCCGCCGCGTCATCGAGGTGTCGTTCGAAGTCACTCCCCTCCTCGCCGGCCCGTGCCAGCGCGTCGGCCACCTCGTGCCACCCCTCCACGACGGCGTCCATCCCCCCTATGATGCCGTCGTACGGGTGGTTGGTGGAGCCGAGGAACGCTCCCCACAGCCCCCGGTAGGCGCTGCCGTCACCCTCCCGGCCGCGTATCTCGCGGGCGGCAGCCCGGGCGGTCGCGCGCGGCGCGGGGAGGTTAGACCATTCGGCGATGGTGGCGACGAGGTGCTGTATCCCGCCCAGCCCATGGACGCCCTCACCGGGGTCGTACGCCGACGCCGCCGGTCGAAGCATGAACGTCGCCGTCGCCTCGATAGCCTCGCGGGCGACAGCGTCCGGCTCGACACCGATCCCGGGATTAGTAACCGCCAGCCTGCGGTGCCGCCCCGGGAGGGTCGGCGCGGCCGTCGCAGCGCCCAGTTCCTCGGCCGGGACGCGCTCGATACCAGGCCGGTCGGCGTCAGAGACCCGAACCGTGCCGTCCTCGTGGCCGACGGCCAGCACCGGGTGCGGGCTGACGCCCACGGTCGCGGGGTGGTAGTTCAGCCGTCCCCGGTCGGCGAACAGCAGCACCGGTCGGTCGGCGGCGAGCTGGTCGGCCATCCACTCCCGCGCATCGTCCCAGGACCCCCCCTCGTCGGCAGCGAGACCGACCCCAAGGCGGTCGAGCAGCGCCCACTCCAAGAAGGGCGTCCGGCCCGTCAGCACACGATGGGGCGGGTCAGCCTTCTCCCGGTAGCTGAATCCCAGCCCAGCACCCAGACCGAGACAGGTCGGCTCATCTAGCCCCCAGTCGTGGAACCGCGAGAGGTTCCACAGCACGCCGGTGCCGGGGCGGCGTCCCTGCCGATGGGTGTAGCCCTCGACGTTCATACCCGCCGATCGGCCGGCCGCGAGTAAACCGTTCGGATGGCACACCACGTATTTACCCCGTGGGGCCCTCCGGCCCGGTATGACCAAGGTCGAGGACACCAGTCGATCGATGCAGCTCGACCCGGAGTCGTTCGCGGGGGGGTACTTTAGGAACGCCGTCTACCGCCACTGGGATCCCTACGAGGACATCCACGGAGACCTGCTGGCCCAGGATCGCCGGCGACTGATCGAGGATGACCCCACCGGTGAGGAATTCGAGGACTTCCGCCGGCTGGTCGCGATGTTCGGCGCCGGCGAAGAGGCAGTCACGGAGGACCTCGCTCCCCTGCTACTGGTGACCGACGATATCGACGAGCAGACCTTCCTCACCTCCCAAATATACGAGGAAGCCAAACATACCGCCTTCTTTGACCGCTACTGGCGGGAGGTGGTCGACCCCGCTGCCAGGAAACTGGGCCACGAGGTCACCGCTCCCACCGACCAGCGCTATTTCAACGACGACTACATCACGCTGTTCGACGCCACGGAGGCGGCGATGGAGCGGCTGCTGACCGACGACAGCCCGGAGGCCCGCACGCGGGCGTTCTGTCACTACCATCTCGTTATCGAGAGCGTGCTCGCCCAGACCGGCTACTACTCCATCCAGTCGATCTATAGCCCGCAGGGCGCCGACGAGGTCGCGACCCGGGAGATGCCCCACCTGGAGGCGCTCGTCGAGGGTGTCACCCGCATTCGATCCGACGAGGGACGGCACGTCGGCTTCGGAATGACGAAGGTTCGAGAGTACGTCCAGAGCGGCGACGTCGACGGCGCGGTCGTCCAAGAGATCCTATCAGCGCTGATGACCCACATCGCCGGCGTGGTGACCGCCGCTGGGAGTGCCGCCGACCCGGCGCCGCTGGTGGAGTACGCTCATGAGAAGCTGAGCCGGCGTATCGAGATCATCAGCGACGCCGAGGCCGCCGTCCCCCCGGTCGAGGAGCTCGTCCGGCTGGACGGCACGGACACGGCCGCCGACTGAGCCGGCCCGGGCGCGCGTCGAAAGGCACAACCCCCCGCCACTACTCCCGCCGGTATGCGCATCGCCGTGCCCAA
>CAZLOO010000429.1:0-2431 GCA_964561055.1 uncultured Halobacteriales archaeon | reverse complement strand
GCGGACCCGCGGCTCGACCCCGCCTTCGAGTGTGCCGCGGAGTACGACCGCCCGATACTGTTCCACGCGGGGACGGCGCCGATGTTCCGGGATTCCTCCCACGTCGGTGCCGACCAGTTCGAGCAGTTCCTCGCCTCATATCCGGAGGTCCGGGCGGCGTGTGCTCACATGGGCACCTTCGAGTGGGAGGCGTTCGTGGATCTGGTCCGCGAGCACGACACCGCTTACCTGGACACCTCCTTCGCGATGTCGACGGCGGTGTCGGAGCTGATGTCCTTCGACCCGAGTTCCGTCCCAGATAAGATGTTCGTGGAACTGTCCGACCAGATCATGTACGGCTCGGACTACCCGAACACCCCTTACCCCTACGACGCCGAGCGGGTGGGCCTGCTGGAGCGTGACCTCCCTGATACCGTGTACGCCGATCTCTTCCGGCGCACTGCCGAGCGGTTCCTCGGGGAGCGGTAGGGTGGCCCGGGGCTTATCAGCGAACCGGACGTACTGACGGGCGGACCATGGGTAAGTATGCGTTCCTTGTGAACTCGCCGCCGGAGAACCCCGGCCCGGTCGCGAACAACCTGGAGTACGCCCGCAACCTCGATGAGGCAGGCCACGACGTTGTCGTCTACTTTGATGGCCAGGGCACCCAGTGGATAACCGAGGCCGATGAGAATCCGAACGGCGTGGTCGGCCCGTACTACGAGGAGGCGAGGGCCCGAGGACTCATCGAGGGGGCCTGCGGCCATTGTGCCGCCTTCTTCGATATCGACGAGGAGATCGCCGACGCCGGCGTGGCGCTGGACGGCGGCTCCGAGCCCGGCGTGGAGGGGCCGGGGGACCACCACGGCCCAGACGTGGCCGCGCTCGTCGGGGAGGGGTACGAGTTGATAAACGTCGGGTAGCTCACAGCGACCGGGGACCACCGGCGCCGACGGTCGCGGCGTAGGCCGGCAGCGCCGGCAGCACCGTCCCAACGGGGCCGGTATTGAACTCCCGGAACAGCGCTTGGACGCCCTCAACGGTCGCCTCGTCGAAGCCGGCGCGCTCGAGATCCGCTGGGGCGAGTCCAGGCCGGTATGCGAGTTCCCGGACGAAGCCGGCGGTCAGCTCCCCGGCCCGTTCGCAGGCGAGCTCGAACGCCGGCCCCCCGAATCGGTCCTCCAGTGCCGCCCACAGCTCGGCGGTAGCCTCGGGCCACTGGAGCAGACAGCGGTATATGCTGGGCATCGGGCCCTCCTCGAAGCCGTGGAACGACCGCACCGCGGCGGCGATCCCCTCCGCGCCCTCCGGCACCTCGTCGGCCATCGTTGGCTCGCGGCCACGCGCGCCGTCCATGTAGTCGGGAAACGGCGCCGTCGCGGCCCGGCCGCTCGCGGGACGGTCGGCGACCGGCTCGCCTGACAGCGCACGGTGGCAGAGCTCGAATAGCACCGAGAGCCGCGGGGCGACAGCGTCGAAGGTGGCCAGCTGTCCCCGCAGCTCCCTGAACTCGGCGGGCGAGGCGCCGAGATCGGCACGCCGGCATGTCGGCAGCGGTCCCTCTTCTTCGAGAGTGTCAATGACGGTGTCGCGGTAGTCGGCGGTGAACAGGGCGAACGCCCGGGTGTCGAAGGCGGGCTTCACCCGGCCCCAGAGGTGACGCGCCAGCGCCGGCTCGTTGGCTACCAGCGTCCGGAAGATCCAGTTGACGAACGGCGCTCGGAACGTCGCCCGGACGTCCTCGTACAGCCCGGCCTGCCAGCCGGTGGCCTCGGCCTCGTACAGCTGTCGGGTAGTGTCGATGGCCATGGACCGGTCAGGCGACCCCGCGGTATAATTCCCCTGTCAGATATTCTCGCGCTGGTAGCTGCCATTATAAACTCCCTCGTGGTCGGCCGCCGCGAGCACGAACTGCGCGATACGAGCGCCCTCCTCCAGTTCAACCGGGTTGTGGACTTGCAACAGCCCCTCGCCGCGACCCTCGTAGCCGGCGTCCCAGACGGCGGTGTTCAGCATGCAAGCGTTACGCATCAGCGAGGAGCGCGGGTACACGAAGCCGATGTGGCCCTCGGGAACGGCCACGCGCTCGGCGTAGCGAGCGACGTAGCCGCCCGGCTCCAAGCGGTAGGTCGGTGGGTCGCCGGTGGCCTCAAGCTCCCGCCGCTCGGCGACGGTCTTGCCGTCCCGGGCGATGCGGCCGCTCCCGGTCGGTTCGAACACCGCCTCCAGGCGGAGATCCACGCCGTTCGGCTGGACCTGTTCGTCGGTGGTCGGCTCCAGACAGTCCGCGACGAATGCGCCGCTCCGATACATGCCTGGACTGCTCGCCGGGGCGGCATACCTGTTGTCCCCGAACGCAACTGCAAAGACCCGTCCCCAGCACGGGGACGCATGGCCAAGGCGACCGCCCGTGCCCACCCGATACAGGGGCTCGTGAAGTACCACGGGATGC
>CAZLOO010000428.1:0-2451 GCA_964561055.1 uncultured Halobacteriales archaeon | reverse complement strand
CGCTCGCGGACCCCGGCGAGGCCGACATCGAGCGCGTCCGGGAGATCCGCGACGACATCGAACGGCGGGTGAGCGACCTGTTCGACGACATCGAGCGAAGGGGTGGGGATGTCTGAGGACGCACTCGACCCCGCCGAGCAGCGCCGTGCCGTCCGCGAGCGCTACGCGGCGGCCGCCGAGGACGAGGGGGACTGCTGCGCTTCGGACGGCTGCGACGGGGACGCGGCCGACAAACGGCTGGAGCTGGGCTACTCGCCGGAGGACGTGGCCGACGGAGAGGCGTCGCTGTCGCTCGGCTGTGGCAACCCCGGCGCCATCGCCGCGCTCGATCCCGGCGAGGTTGTGCTCGATCTCGGCTCGGGCGCCGGGTTCGATTGCTTTCTCGCCGCCCGGGCGGTCGGACAGTCGGGCCGAGTGATAGGGGTGGACATGACACCTGAGATGGTCGAGAAGGCCCGCGAGAACGCCGCCGGAAGCGAACATGGGAACGTGGAGTTCCGGCTCGGCGAGATCGAGCACCTGCCGGTCGCCGACCGGTCGGTTGACGTCGTTATCTCGAACTGCGTGATCAACCTCTCGCCTGATAAGCCACAGGTACTCCGCGAGGCCTACCGTGTCCTCCGTCCCGGCGGCCGCCTCGCGGTGTCGGACGTGGTGCTGACCGCCGAGGTGCCGGCCGATCTCCGAGCCGATCCGGACTCCGTCGCGTCCTGTATCGCGGGCGCCTCAACGGTGGGACGCTTGGAGGGGCTGCTCGTGGAGGCGGGGTTCGTGGATATCGACGTATCGCCGGTGGATGACAGCGCCGCGTTCATTCGAGAGTGGGACGAGGCTCGTGACCTGAGCGAGTTTCTTATTTCCGCGGCCATCACGGGCCGACGGCCCGACCGATAGCTGCCAGCGGGGCTTTTTTACAATCGACACGAGTGAGGCTATATGGAGTACCTGAAGCGGTCGACCGACGACGGCGCCGCGCGGGCGGCGTCCGTGGCCGACACCGTCGCCGACATCGTCAGAGCGGTGCGCGAGCGGGGCGACGAGGCGGTGCTGGAGTATACGGCGAAGTTTGACGGCGTCGAGCGCAAGACCGTCCGGCCGACCGACGCCGAACGGGAGGCGGCGCTCGCGGAACTGGACGACGGCGCCCGCGAGATACTGGAGCATAACCACGAGCGCATCCGGGAGTTCGCCGAACGCCAGCGCGACAGCGTCGAGGATTTCGAGGCGGAGTTCGGCGACGGCGTCCGGCTGGGCCAGCGCTGGAACCGGTCGAATCCGTCGGGGCGTATGTCCCAGGGGGGCGCTACCCGCTGCTGTCGTCCGTGTTGATGACGGTCACCCCCGCCGCCGTCGCGGAGGTCGAGCACATCGCCGTCGCCACGCCGCCGGCCGCTGGCGGCGCTCCGCATCCGGCGACGGTGTACGGCGCGGAGCTGGCCGGCGCGGACGAGCTGTACGTCGCCGGCGGCGCACAGGGGGTGGCCGCGCTGGCCCACGGGACGGAGTCCGTCGACCCGGTCGCGAAGCTCGCCGGCCCGGGCAACGCGTTCACCACGGAGGCAAAGCGCCAGTGCTTTGGGCAGGCTGGGGTCGACCTGCTGGCCGGCCCCTCGGAGGTGCTGGTGCTCGCCGCCGCGACCGCCGATCGACCAGCTTCCGGACCAGCACCGCCTGCTCGCGCATCCAGGGTTCGTCGTCGTACACGCCGACGGTGCTTCCGCTGATGACGACGCCGTCGGACCGCTACAGGGGCGGGATGTCCGTGACCTCCGGGTAGACGTGGTACTCCGTCACCGGGAGGAGCCGTGCGATCTCCGGGTCGAGAAATCGGTTCTCGGGCACTACCTTGTCCTCGATGACGAGTATCATGCCTGCTCAACGGGCATGACCGGCAAAAGCGCTCCCCCGAGGGGGTGGTTCCGGACGCCCCCCCCGGGCGAAACACCGAAGCGGACGCTCGTACAACGGCCGACGATGGCCAACACACCGGCCACCCGGAAGGCGGTAGCGGCCGTCCGGAGCCGCTGGACGGTGCTCGCGCTGGCCGCCATCGCCGTCGCGCTGGTCGCCGCCCACACTCTCCTGCCGCTGGCGAGTCCGCCGCTGGACGGCGGAACCGTCGTGGTGGCCCGCTACGGCGCCTACCTGGCTGCGTTCTGCGTGTGGATGGCGTGGTTCGTCGCCGCCGGGGCGCGTTATCTCCGGGAGCCGTAGGGGGTCAGCGGTGGGCGGCCGCGAAGTCGACGTTCTCGAAGCCGTCGGGCTGGCGGCCCTCGGTGGCGTACACGTACAGCGCCGTCTTGGCGATGGCGGGAAACAGCGCGAGGCTGGGCTCGGCGCGCAGCACGCCGAGGCTGTCCATCGACAGCGCCCAGCCGGTCTTGAGTCGCCCGAAGAGCTCATATCTCTCCTTGAGTCCGTCCGAGATATTAACCCCGCCGTGGCATCCCA
>CAZLOO010000427.1:0-2453 GCA_964561055.1 uncultured Halobacteriales archaeon | reverse complement strand
GCTGTCGTGATGCGCCGACCGGGAATCGAACCCGGGCTAGTGGCTTGGGAAGCCACTGTCCTGCCACTGGACCACCGGCGCTCCTCTTCACCTACCCGAGCCCCGCACTTCAACGTAGCGGACTGTCGGCCTCCTGACGAACGTCCAGAAACCGGCCGGCGGGTGACGGGTATATGGTCGTTCGGCCCCTCTATACAGTATGAGCGAACCGGAGACGAAGGTTCGGACCGTTGGCGAGCAACTCCCCGTTGAGCTCGGCCTCTCGGAGGCCGAGCTGGAGGCCCACCGAGGGCGAATCACGGGCTTCATCGAGGGAATCGTCGACAGTGCGGGCGCCGAGGGTGCGGTCATCGGGCTCTCGGGGGGTATCGACTCGACGCTGACGGCCTTTCTCGCGGCCGAGGCGCTCGGCGAGGAGCGGCTCAAGGGGCTAGTGATGCCCAGCGAGGTGAACACCGACCGCAACATGAGCGACGCCGAGCGGGTCGCGGAGATGCTGGACATCGAGTACGAAGTCATCGACATCAACCCGGTCGTCGACGCGTTCGTCGAGGGGTATCCGGAGGGGGCAGACGACCAGACGGCGCTCGGCAACGTCCGGGTCCGGACCCGGGCGGTGTTCAATTACTTCGTCGCCAACGCCGAGTCGAGAGTCGTGCTGGGCACTGGCAACCGCTCGGAGGCGCTGGCGGGCTACTACACGAAGTACGGCGACCAGGCGGTGGACTGCAACCCCATCGGCAACCTGTACAAGTATCAGGTCCGACAGCTCGCGGCCCACATCGGCGTCCCTCAAGAGTTCGTCGAGAAGCCCCCCAGCGCGGAGATGTGGGCCGGTCAGACGGACGAGGGGGAGATGGGGCTCACCTACGACCTGCTTGACGCGATCCTGGCGCTGCACATCGACGGACCACTGTCGGCCAGCGCCACCGCCGAGACCCTGGATGTCGAGGCCGCTGCCATCGACCGGGTCGAGGAGCTGTACGAGCGCAGCGCCCACAAGCGGGCGATGCCGCCGGCGCCGGAGCCGCTGGATCTGTAACCCGGCGCCCTACCGTACGGGGTTCTCAGGGCCGCGCCCGAGATACTCCGCTATGAACGCCCGTACCACGTCCGCGTCGTAGCTGTCCAGCCTGAGCATATGTCGCCAGGCGGTCAGGACGTACGGCGACTCGGGGTTCTCGTTGGGGTTCGGAACGACGACGACGCTCTGCCAGGTACCAGTGTACTCGCTAGCGTACGCCTCGAGGTCTGCACGGGCCTCTTGATCCAGCGCCGCGGGGTCGTAGTAGATGACCACCGCGCCGTGTTCCAGCGTGTGGACCAGCGCACCAGCGGGCTGTGTCTCCTCGTAGAAGCCGGCGCTCACCGTCGTGCTGTAGTGTGGCCCGGAGGTCGGGGGAGTGGTGTCGTACTGGATGTCGGTCCCAGGCGAGACGTGGTCGGTCCCCTCCGAAGGGAACGACTGGACGTTCTCGAGGAGGGCGTCGTCGCCCCGCTCGGGGAGTTCGGCCGCGGCAGCGCTACCGCCGCCGGAGTTGAAAAAGAACACGAAGTAGACGATGACCGCGGTCATCGTCCCGATGACGAACAGCAACACAAGGGGGCCGGTTGGGAACTCCCCTTCTTCGTCATCGTCGAGACGGCGGCGGTCGATCGGACCGAGCTCGTCGGCGTGCTCCTCGCGGAGGTGGTCATCGTAGGCCGCGTCGGTCACCTCCCGCCCGCAGTAGTCGCACTCGGTCATCGGCTCTCGGTACTACACACGCGGGTTCAACCTTTTCGACTGTCCCCCGATGGGCACCTTTTACCGCCCCGGTGGCGTAACCGGCAGCATGCAGGTCGCGCTCGTCACTGTCGGCGACGAACTGCTCGCCGGCGAGACGGTGAACACCAACGCCGCCTGGCTGGCCGAGCGGCTCACCGCCCGCGGCGCGACCGTCGAGCGTGTCACCACGGTCCCCGACCGGGTGGCCGACATCGCACGCGTGGTCAACGAGTACCACGCCGACTACGACGCCGTCGTCGTCACCGGCGGGCTGGGCCCGACCCACGACGACGTGACCATGGAGGGGGTGGCGGCCGCCTTCGGCCGGGAGCTACGCGAGAGCGGGGCCACCCTCGAGTGGCTCGCCGAGCGCGGCTATGAGCACGCGGACCTCGCGGCAGGGACCGCCGACATCCCCGCCGGCGCCCGCCCGCTGCGCAACGAGGTGGGGGTCGCCCCGGGCTGTGTCATCGGCGACGTGTACGTCCTCCCGGGGGTGCCCGCGGAGATGAAGGGGATGTTCGAGAGCGTCGCCGACGAGTTCTCGGGGACGGTCCGCCACCGCGAGACCGTCGTCGTCGACGAACCCGAAAGCGCCCTGGTCGGGCGCATCGAGGACCTCCGGGAGCGCTTTCCGGTCACCGTCGGCTCCTACCCCGGCGAGTACGTCACCGTCCGGGTGAGC
>CAZLOO010000426.1:0-2455 GCA_964561055.1 uncultured Halobacteriales archaeon | reverse complement strand
TCGTGCTCGACGGCGAGGAGCGCTGGACGGCCCACGTCTCCGGGATGAGCGTCCGATTCGATACCGCCGCGGGCGAGCCGGTCGCCGTCCGGGCGGCGGGGCGGTCGCTGGCGCCGGACCGTCGCTATCGGGTGGCGACGAACGACTACCTGCTACACGCCGCTTACGAGTTCCCCACCATCACGGAAGACCGCCGGATTGACAGTCTGACCACCCAGTACGAGGTGCTGGCGGACTACGCCCGGAGCCAGGGCATCGATCCCGAGTTGGAGGGACGTATCATCCTGGAGTGAGTCCAGCACGCCTATGTCCGGTGACGGTCTAGAAGGGGTGTGACCCAGCACCGCTGTGAGGGCTGTGGCGCGACGCTACGGTCGGTGGACGAACTGGAGCGCGAGAGTCGCTCGACCGGCCGGGACTGGTTCTGCGCGTACTGTCGCACGCCGGTACCGGCCGTCGTCGCCGAGCGCCTGAGCCATCGTCGCGACGGGTCTGCCACCGACCGTCGTCCCTGAGCGGGCGCTTCCGGCCTATGGGGACTGACGAGTCACTTTTGACCCCGTGGACCGAACAGAATGCATGCCTCAGAAGCGTACGGCGAAACCCGGTCAACGGGTGTACAGCGCCGACGGGACCGAACTCGGCGTCGTCGGCGGGCTGACTGAAGAGGGGTTCCTCGTCAGAGGCGGCGCGGAGACGGTCTCTCTGGAGCACGGGCCCGGCGGCGCCCTCGGCGAGGGGTACATCGTCTGGCGCTGTGCGGACTGTGGCGAGGTGGGCGATCTCGACCGGCTACCGGAGAGCTGTCCGGGCTGTGGTGCCGGGCGCGAGGCGCTGTACACCCCTCTGGAGGACTGACTGCCGCGGGATACAAGCTTCATACGTCCGCCGGGTCAATACCGCGTAATGACCCTCGTCGTCGTCCCCGTCCGGTACCCGCTGTCAGAGCACTCGCGGGCGACACTTGAGGAGGGTACCCGCATCGCCAGCCAGCGAGACGCTGAACTCACCGTGTTCCACGTCGACCTCTACCAGAACAACGAGCGGGTAACCCGGACGGACCTCAAGCAGGCCTGCGAGGCAGTGATCGGTCCCCACGAGCGGGTCCGCTACACCGTCCGCAAGGGGTTCCTGGTCGAGGAGACAATCCTCGACGAAGTCGCCGCCGAGGACGCCGACGCCGTCGTCATCGGCCGCAAGCAGGTCTCCCGTTGGCGCCGGCTGATACGCCGGCTCACCGACGACCCAGACATCGAGAAGTACCTCTCCGAACAACTCGACTGCGAGGTCATCACCGTCGATGCGCCGGCCTAAGACTCCCCATCCCGGCGGGTGGGGGGGCCATCAGGGTGCTGGCGGTCTTCGTGGGCCGGTCGGCCGTTGCTGGTGCGCACGTCCAACTGCCCGCTGGTGTCGTCGAACACCAGATGGGAGTGCGGGTAAGCGATGTCCACGTTCGCCTCGTCCAGCCGGTCCCACACTGCCTCTTGGACTCGCGAGCGCATCGTCAGCAGCTTGTACGGCTCACGCACCCAGTAGCGGAGCCGCAGCCGGACCCCGTGATCGGCGAAGCTGTCGATGTAGCAGGTTGGTGCCGCGGGGTACCGCGCCGCCCCAATACGGATGTCAGGCCCGCCCCGGATGACGTTCTCGCAGTCGGCGGCGGCCTCCTGGATGATGCGGCGGGCCTCCTCCAGGTCCCCCTCGTAGGTGACGGTCACGTCCAGCCTCAGCCGCGTGCGGGTGTCCTCGGCGGAGTAATTCATCACGTCACGCTCGCGCATCGTCCCGTTGGGGACGACCAGAAACGTGTTGTCCAGGGTGAATACCTTCGTGTACCGGAGGGTGATGTCCTCAACGAAGCCAGTCTGGTCACTGTCCACGATGTGTATCATGTCACCCACCTCGTAGGGCTGGTCCGCAAGCAGGAACAGGCCGGAAATGAGCGACCCGACCACCGGTGCCAGCACGACACCCAGCACCGCCGAGAAGACGGTGACCGACAGCGCGATGTTGCCGACGGAAACGCCAAACAAGTTGATGACGATCAGCCCCGAGCCGAGGAATACTGCGACCCTAAGCAGCCGCAGCACCGTCCGGGAGACGCTGGGCCGCTGGAACCGGCGGGCGACGCGCCGGCTCATCACCCCTACCAGCAACCCCGCGACGTAGTAGCCTATCGTTATCACGATCGCCGACAGCGCCAGTTTCACCAGGAAGTCCGGCACCGGCAGTCCCACCAGCCCTGCGAGCAGGTCCGCCAGCCAGGCGGTGAGGCCCTGGCCGGCGGTATCCGCACTGGTCGTCGTCCCGGGCTGTGCCATACACCTTCACCCCGCGGCGTGGGAAAAAGGGTTACGTACCCGCCGACCACCGTCAGGGCTAAGCCTGACCGCCATCGACCGAGTCTTATGTCGACCCTCCCCCGCGGTTTCGACGTCACTCACCCGGACAG
>CAZLOO010000425.1:0-2468 GCA_964561055.1 uncultured Halobacteriales archaeon | reverse complement strand
ATCGGCCGCTCGACGTCCGCGCGGTAGCGGTCGAAGACGCTCTCCTCTGTCACTATCTGTTGAACGGTCGCCCCGGCTTTCAACTGTGCGGTAGCGCAGTGTTCCCCGCCTTCAAGGAGCAACGCAACGAGCGATAGCGAGTGAGTAGCGCAGTAAGGCGGAGAGAAGCGCGTCACGCACACACCAGCTCGCACGGTATTAAGCAACCACGGCCATGTTTTGAATGTGTGGCGACCGACGACTACCCGTCGAAGCGGTGTCGTGCGTGCGGGCAGACGAGCGAGAGGAACCGAACAGAACGTGATTGCTTCGAGTGTGAGCAGTGCGGTGCGGCGGCGAGCGCCGATTATGACGTGGCGAAGAATGTTAGAGGGCGGCTTGTTCGTCGTGGGCTACACGACTCGTGGCGGAGGGGCGACAGTCAACTCGCCCTCAACTCGGGGACTGTGAAACCGAATCGAGGGGTCATCTCGTACTCTGCTACAGAGTCAGAGGCGGAGTCCACCAACAAACCCCACCCTCAACGAGCGACCTCGTCAGGGGAAGCGAAGTAGGATGGGGTAGTTGATTTCTCCGACGCGGCGGCGATCACGGCCGCCAGCCCGAACCCGATACCGAGCAGCCGGACCCGCCGGCGCGCCCCCTCGCGAGGCTCGAACGCCACGTCCAGCACCAGCCCGTAGCCCAGCCGGGCGGCCCGCAACAGCAGCCCAGGGATCAGCAGGTGGGCGGCGGCGATCAGCGCTAGCCCGGCGGCCGCCAGCCAGCGATCCCGGTCGGTCGTCTCCAAGCGCACACCTGAACGAGGGATCGCTGCCACGAGGGCTCCGCGGTCCCGGCAAAGCGTGCGACAAGCTCTCACGGCCCCCCAACGGATTTTCCCGGCCCGGGCGATAAACCAGTATGACAGGCGCGACGTTCCTCCGCGGCGAGGGGGTGGAGCTACGGACCGTAGAGCCCGAGCACGCCGAGTTCCTCCGCGACCTCGTCAACGACCCGGAGGTGTGGACGTACCTGAACAACAGCCCGCCGATCAACGGCATCCAGGAGGAGGAGTGGATTGAGGAGCGCGCGGCCGACGAAGACAGGGTGAACCTCCTGATAGCCGTGGACGGCGAGCCGGCCGGCAGCATCGGCTTCCGGCCCGCGACGCCCGTCAACGGCAGCGTCGAGTTGGGGCTACTGCTGGCCCCGGCGTTCTGGGGTGAGGGTCACGGCACCGACGCAGCCCGGACGCTGGTGACCTACGCCTTCGAGGAGCGCCGCGCTCACCGAGTGGTGGCGAAGGCCATCACGGAGAACGTCGGCTCCTGTCGTGTCTGGGAGAAGCTCGGCTTCCGAGAGGAGGGGGTATTCCCCGAGGCGGCGTTCCACCGCGGCGAGTACATGGATATCGCCCAGTACGCCGTCCTCGAGGACGAGTGGAACCACTACGACCACTCGCTCCGGTAGGGGGGGTTCCGGTCGAAGCGAGGGAGTGAGAGGCGGGAGCAGAACGGCGGCGCGGGAGCGGGAAATCGAAGAACGGTCGGGCAGAAGACGAGGGCGGTGCCGTGCGGAGGCAGGACCAGTAGCTATCGAAAGGAAGCACGCCCACCGCCAACGAGCTACCGGAGGCGGCGAGCAGGTGGTTTCCGTCGGTCGTTTTGCAAGCAGGGTGTGCGAGGCCCACCCTCCACAATAAAAAGTCGTTTAGAACGTCTCGAGGTACCGGTCCAGCTCCCAGTCGCTGACGTCGACGCGATAGTCCGCGAACTCGGCGCGCTTTGCCTCCACGAACTTCTCGGCGACGTGCTCGCCCAGCGCGTCCTGGACAACCTCGTCGGCCTCCAGCGCGTCGACGGCCTGCTCGAGGTTGCCCGGCAGCGTGTCGATGCCGTACTCCTCGCGCTTGGCCTCGTCGAACTCGTAGATGTTCTCCCGAACCGGATCCGGCGCCGAGAGATCCCGCTTGATGCCGTCCAGGCCGGCGTGCAGAATGGCTGCGAACGCCAGGTAGGGATTACAGGACGGGTCCGGCGAACGCAGCTCGATGCGGCTGGCGGCCGGCACCCGGGCGGCGGGCTTGCGGATCAGCGCCGAGCGGTTGACGTCCGACCAGGCGACATACACCGGCGCCTCGTATCCGGGGACGAGGCGCTTGTAACTGTTGACCGTCGGGTTGGCGACCGCCGTGATGGCGGGAGCGTGGTCGAGCACGCCCGCCAGGAAGCTCTTGGCGGTGTCCGAGAGGTTGAACTCGTCGTCGGCGTCATGGAACGCGTTCTCCCCGTCCTCGGTGAACAGCGACAGGTGGGTGTGCATGCCGGAGCCGTTGATCCGCGGGATGGGCTTGGGCATGAACGTCGCGTGGAGGTCGTGCTGGGCGGCGATGGCCCGCACGACCGACCGGAACGTGGCGACGTTGTCCGCCGTCGAGAGGATGTCGTCGTACTTGAAGTCGATCTCGTGCTGGGACTGGGCGACCT
>CAZLOO010000424.1:0-2469 GCA_964561055.1 uncultured Halobacteriales archaeon | reverse complement strand
GACAGCGGCGCCGACAGGTTCTCCACGTACTCGACCGGCGACCGCTCGCGGTACAGGTCGGCGTTCTCCTCGGGATCGCCGAGGTACTCCTCAAGAGTGGACTTGAAGTGGGGCATCGACTCCTCGTACAGCGCTTTTAGATCCGTAATTCCGACCTGGGCGACGCCGGCGGCGTACAGCTCCGGGTAGTTGAGCATCTGCCAGTACACGGAGTAGCCGCCGTAGGACCCGCCGAACACGGCGATGCGCTCCTCGTCGATCCACTCCTTCCTGGCGAGCCAGCGGACGCCCGCGGCGATGTCGCCCTGCTCGGCGCCGCCCCAGTCGCCCTTGATAGCGTTCTTGAACTCCCGCCCCCGGCCCGTCGAGCCCCGGTAGTTCACCTGCAGCACGGCGTACCCTCTCGTCGCGAGGAACTGCGCCAGCAGGTCGAACTGCCGGCGGTCCTGCGCCGGCGGGCCACCGTGGATCTTCACCACCGCAGGCGAGGGGTGTTGGCCGGGGTCGTACACCAGCGCCTCTATCTCCACGCCGTCGTGGGTCTCGAAGGTGGCGAACTCACAGTCCACGAACCCGTCCGGGTCGAGATCGCCGTACTCCGGTTCGATGAGGGTGCGGCTCTCCCCGGTCGCGAGGTCGTGGACCAGCAGCGCCGACCGCTGGGTCGGCGTGGTCTGGGTGAGCAGCAGCTCCGATTCCGAGAGGGCGATACCGTCGCCGTACCCCGGAAAGGAGGTGACCCCCTCCGGCAGGTCCAGCTCCCGCGACCGACCGTCGAGGTCGTACACCACGGGAACGACCGCACAGTCCCGGGTCCGGGTGGCGAGGAAGCCGCTCCCGTCCGGGAGAAACGCCGTCGGCGACTCCACGTGACCACCGGTGTACCACGTCACTTCGTCGCTCGCGAGGTCGTACACTCCGCACCGCGGGCGGTCGGTGCTGTTGTCCGAGACGAGTAGGCGCTCCCCGTCCGGATGCCAGTCGGCGACCCCTGCTTCGGCGCCGGTCTCGCCTATCTCCAGGTTCCGCGGGTCGGAGCCGTCGGTGCTCGCGACGTACACGTCCCGATTGTCAAGGTTCTCCGTCTCGTTCGCGGGGTAGACGATTCGCTCTCCGTCCGGGCTGTAGCGGCCGCCCCGCACGGGCAGACGGTACTCCGTGAGCTGGGTGGTCCCGCCGTCGGGGTCGTGCTCGTATAGGTTCAGCTGCTGACCGGCGTCACTGAGAAACAACAGTCGGCCGTCATCGCTCATGTCCGTTAACAGACACTGACTGTCGTTCTCGACGACCGGCTCGACGCCCCCCTCGCGGTCGATGGCGAGGATGTCGTTCTGCTCGTCGCCGTCCTCGTCGGCGTGGAAGTACAGCCACTCCCCGGAGGGTGCCCATCGGAACGGATAACGGGCGTCACGGGGGACGGTCCCGTCGCTGATCTGTCGCATCTCCCCGGTGTCGGGATCGAGCAAGTACAGCTCGTTGCGGCCGGTGCCGTCGTAGTACACTGCGACGGCGTCGCCGTCGGGCGAGGCGGCCGGGTGGTAGAAGCTGGGAAGGCTCGCAAGTTCCTCGAGCGGGTACCCGTCTGACATACGCCCCCGACTCGGCCTCCCGGGACTTTACAGTTCTGTGTCGGGTTCACTACCGGTACGCCTCGAACTCCCGCCCGAACAGCAAGAAATAACCCGTCCCGAGCACGCCGACGGCGGCCGCGACGGTGAACGCTATCTCCGGGCTGACGAACTCCCAGAGGTACCCTCCAAGCGCCGCGCTGGGGACGACCACCGCGTTCCGGAGGAGATAATACGACCCCGTCACCCGTCCGCTGGCACCTTGCTCTGCGGGCCCGACGATCAGCGCCTTGTGCGCGGGCAGGCCGGCGAACCGGAGCCCGGAGAACGCGAACACCGCGACCAGCGCCGCGGCGCTCGCCGGGGTGTTGATGAGCACGACCGGGAAGAGGGCGTACACGGCGAACCCGGTCGCGACGACCGGCTTCAGGCCGACCGACTCCGCGAGCTTCGCCGCCGGTGCCATTACCAGCAGCGCGACCAGCATCTCCACGCCCAGCAGGTAGCCGAAGAAGGCCTCCGGGGAGAGGTCAACAGCGTACGAGATCCCGCCCAGCGGGACGGTTGTCTTTAGACCCACGCCCAAGAAGCGAGTCACCACCAGCACGAAGAACACGTACACCATCCCGTTGGCGAACCGGACCAGGGTGTCACCTACCAACAGGGGGCGCAGTTCTTCGGGCATCGCCGCGAGGTCTTGGCGCACCTGATCGAGCCCGGCGAAGGAATCGCCGATGGTGTCCTCGCTGGCATCGTACAGGAGGTGCTGGGCGATGGTGCCGAGCACGCCGAAGACGACCGCCACCGCGAGGACGGTCCGGAAGCCGGCGGTAAACTCCCTGGCGGTCCCGAGCAGCAGCGCCGCCAGCACCGGCCCGACGAGGAAGGCCGTCCGGCGGAA
>CAZLOO010000423.1:1965-2471 GCA_964561055.1 uncultured Halobacteriales archaeon | reverse complement strand
AGGATCTGCCGACGATCGCGCTCATCTCGACGGGCGGCACCATCGCCTCCACGGTCGACTACCGCACGGGCGCGGTCACCGCCCAGTTCACCGCCGAGGACGTCCTCCGGGCAGTGCCGGACCTCGCGGGGCGGGCGAACTACCGCGGTCGGGTGGTCGCAAACATTCTCTCGGAGAACATGCGCCCGGAGGTCTGGCAGGACCTCGCCCGCGCGGTCCACGAGGAGATCGAGAACGGCGCTGACGGCGTGGTCGTGATGCACGGTACGGACACGATGCAGTACAGCGCCTCGGCGCTGTCGTTCATGCTCGACACCCCGGTCCCAGTGGTTTTTACTGGTTCCCAGCGCTCGGCCGACCGGCCCTCCTCGGACAACGTGATGAACGCTGTCTGTGCGGTCGAGGCCGCGAAGTCCGACTGTGCAGAGGTGCTGGTCTGCATGCACGCCGGCACGTCCGACGAGGCGTGTGCGCTCCACCGCGGCACCCGAGTTCGTAAGAATCAC
>CAZLOO010000423.1:0-1955 GCA_964561055.1 uncultured Halobacteriales archaeon | reverse complement strand
GGCGGGACGCCTTCGAGACCATCGGCAACAGGCCCCTCGGCGAAGTTGACTACGACACCGAGACCGTCAGTTTCCGGCGCGGGTACAGCGAGCGCGGGGAGACCGACCTTGCCCTGTCGCCGGGACTGGAGCAGGAGGTTGAGCTGCTAAAGTTCACCCCCGCGATGGACAGCGAGATGCTTGATCTCGCGGAGGGGAAGGCTGGCCTCGTCCTGGAGGGGACTGGTCTCGGGCACGTGGATACTCGCCTCATCCCGCGTATCGCCGACCTCGTCGAGGACGGTACCGTGGTTGCGATGACCAGCCAGTGCCTGGAGGGACGGGTCTGTGACCGCGTATACGATACCGGTCGAGACCTGCTGGACGCGGGAGTTGTTGAGGCGGAGGACACCCTCCCCGGAACGGCGCTCGTGAAGCTGATGTGGGTGCTTGCCAACCGCGATGACCCCGAGACCGCGATGAGGGAGTCGCTGGCCGGCGAGATAACCCCCCAGTCCCGCCCGTGGACGTGACCGGGGTCCGTCAGGCCCGGGCCGCCGACACCGACGACGTCGCCGCGTTCACGGCTGACACGTGGAGCGAGCGCGGGGTCGGTGACTACATTCCCCGGGTGTTTGAGGAGTGGGTGGAGACCGACGGCCCGGACCAGCGAACGCTCGTTTACGAGACGGACGAGGGCGTCGTCGGGCTCTGTCAGGCGGTGCTGCTGTCAGATTACGAGGCGTGGGCACAGGGGATGCGGGTGGACCCGGCCCACCGCGGGAAGGGTATCGGGCTGGCACTGACCGACGCCCTGTTCGACTGGGCCGTAGGGGGGGGAGCGACGGTGTGTCGGAATATGGTGTTCTCTTGGAACGTCGCCGGCCTGGGCCAATCCCGCGCGGCCGGCTTCGACCCATGTACGGAGTTCCGATGGGCCCATCCCGACCCCGACGCGGACGCTGATCCGGACCTCGCGGTGGGCGCCGACCGCGCGGCGGGGTGGGCATTCTGGACAGACAGCGTCGCCCGCGACCACCTCCACGGACTGGGGCTTTCGACGGGCGAGTCGTGGGCGCTGTCGGCGGTCACCCGCGACCGGCTGGCGTGGGCCGACGACAAGACTGCGCTGCTGACTGTGGTCGAGGGGGACGCCCGCGCACTTACCTACCGGACCCGCACTTACGAGCGTGAAGACGATGAGGGCATCGAGCGGATGTGGGCCGAGTACGGCGTTGGCGCCTGGAGTGACGCAGCCGCAGCCCGGGCGCTGCTGGATGGGGTGCGCCGGGATGCCGCCGCGGTCGGCGCTGACCGGACCCGCGTGCTGATACCGGAGACAGTCGAGCACGTCAGCGATGTCTCAACGGCGCGCGTGGCCGTGAGCGATGAGCCGGACTTCGTGATGGCGGCGGACGTCGCCGGCCGCTGAGCGATGTGGTTCCGTCACGTACTTCCACGGGAATGCCCTCTCTGATGGCAATGGAGTACCTGGAGACGCGGCGTACGGCCGTCGAGGACCGGCTGGAGGAGGTCCTTGACGGCGTGGACCAGCCGGAGCTGGCCGACGAGCTCCGGCACGTCTCACTCTCCGGAGGGAAGCGCGTCCGGCCGACCGTCACCGTGCTGGCCTGCGAGGCCGCCGGCGGCCGGACGGCTGACGCGGTCGACTTCGCGGTCGGTATCGAACTCGTCCACAACGCCTCGCTCGTGGTCGATGACATCATCGACGAGTCGGAACTGCGCCGCGGAGTCGACAGCGCTTGGAGCGCCTTCGGACATGGCCCGGCGCTGGTCGCCTCCGACGGCCTGCTCGGCGAGGCGTTCGCGCTGTTCTCCCGCGACGAGCGGGCAATGGGTATCGTCGCGGAGGCGATGGTGGAACTGGGCGAAGGAGAAGCCTCCGAACTGGTAGCGTTCCCTGCCGGTGAGGAGGAGTACATGCGGCTCGCCCGGCGCAAGACCGGCGCGCTGTT
>CAZLOO010000422.1:0-2479 GCA_964561055.1 uncultured Halobacteriales archaeon | reverse complement strand
GATGGCCGCCTACAGCGCCAAGATTAAAGGCGCCAGCGAAATCTACTCCGTCGACCGCGTGCCGAGCCGGCTGGATCTCGCCGAGGAGCACTGCGATGCCACGCCGATCAATTTCGAGGAGGGCGATCCGGTCGAGCAGATCAAGGCCGAGCACGGCGGCGGCGTCGACAAGGGCGTCGACGCCGTCGGCTACCAGGCGCTGGATCCGGAGACCGACCCCGGCGACGACGCCTACGACCCCGCCCGGGAGAACCCCGCCGTCGTCATCAACCAGCTGATCCAGGTGGTCCGGCCGACCGGCGAGCTCGGCATCCCCGGGCTGTATGTGCCGTCCGATCCGGGCGCGCCCGACGAGATGGCCGCCCAGGGCCGGCTCGGAATCGACTTCGGCAAGCTGTTCGAGAAGGGCCAGGCGCTGGGCACTGGCCAGTGCAACGTGAAGTCCTACAACCGCGAGCTGCGGGATCTCATCATCGAGGGGCGGGCCGACCCCTCCTGGGTGGTGTCCCACCGTGTCGGGCTGGAGGAGGCTCCGGAGATGTACCAGAGGTTCGACGACCGCGAGGAGGGCGTCATCAAGGTGCTGTTGGAGCCCTAAGCCAGAGCGGTCACGCCCGGAGCCATGCTTCCGGGTGTTCCGCCCGGAGGTGGTCCTGGTAGGCTTTGACCGTCTCCGGGTAGCCGTCACCCACGTACCGCCAGTCGCAATGGTCGCAGGCGCCAGTGATGACGGTGGCCATACCACGAGGACGCGGGCAGGACGAATGACCCTTATGACGTCGACGGGTCCCCGACCGAACTCACGCAACAGATGACAACGGAGCAACCGCTCGGACACCGGGCGGTTGCCGAGTTCACCGGCATGTACAGTATTGCCTTCTGCAGCGCCGGCACCGTCGTCATCGACTTCCTCATCGCGCAGGGTGGTGGCGGCGAGTTCGTTGCAAGCGGGCTCGGCCTGGGAGCGCCGGGCTAGATCGGGATTGCCGTCGCCTTCTGAGCGGGGGTCCCGATTCCGATCTACATTCCCGGACTGATGTCGGGCCAGCACGTCAACCCGGCAGCGATCACAGCGTTCTCGCTCAGACCGTATCGAGGCCACGCCTGCCGTGGTGTACATCATCGCCCAGCTGGCCGGCGGTCTCTCATGCTCTGTCCGCGCGAGACCCTCGAAGCTGAGTCCGAGCCGGAGAGCGGCGAGCCGGCCTGAATACCCCGACCGGCAACCGTTATTGCGACGCGGCCGCTACGAGCGGGCATGTGCCAGTATTGTAACTACAGCTTCCACGACGGCTGGACACAGTTGCTGGAGTACGACGACGTCTACCAGTCGGTCGTCGGCGAGGGGAGCAACTCCACCTACGGATTCCACGACTCCTGGGACGACCTCCGCGAGGAGGTGTACTGATCAGGCCTCTCGGGGGAACGGATCCGTATCGGCCCTGACGGCGGTGTCGTCCTCGGCGAGGCAAGCGTCCAGTTCGGTTGCCAGCCGGTCGCCGTCGAGGTCCTGCCCAATGAACACCAGCCGAGTAGCCGGCTTGTCCTCGCCCCATTCTCCGATGGGACCGGCCTGGACGGAGGGGCCGGCCTGGCTCAGCCCGATTACCTCCTCCGGCCGGCTGGCGACGTACATGAACCCCTTGGCGCGGACGATACTGCCGTCCCAGTCGTCCAGCCAGGCGTCCAGCCGCTCAGGGTCGAACGGCCGATCACGCTCGTACAGCACTGACCCCACACCGTGGGCCGCGGCCGCTGGTCCCTCATGATTGTGGTCGCCATCGCCGGCCAGCGCTCGTTTCCAGCCCGGGGAGCGCCGGGCGGCCTCGACGTCGAACCGGCCGGTCGCCAGCACCGCCCCGGGCTCGACCTCGCTGTAGGTGGTGCGGTACAGCGTCGCCGTCGGCTGTAGCTCGCGGACGACCGCTTCGATGCGCTCCAGCTGCTCGTCGGGCACCATATCGCACTTGTTCAGCAGGAGCACGTCACAGAACTCCACCTGGTCGATCATAACGTCCGCCAGCGGCCGCTCAGGGTCGGGGGCGGCATCGGGGAGCTGCTCCTCGGGGTCGAACGCCTTCCAGAAGCCGTAGGCGTCGACGACCGATACGGTCGTGTCCAGCCGAAAAGCGCCCCCGCTCCCCGTCTCCTCCTCGGTAAGCGTCTGCGCGATGGGGAGCGGTTCGGAGATACCTGACGCCTCAACGACGATGCAGTCGACCTCGCGCTCGCGAGCCAGCCGCTCGGCCTGCTCGATTAGGTCGTCGCCGAGCCGACAGCAGATACAGCCGTTCGACAGGTCGACCACGCCATCGGCGCTGTCGGTCCCTCCTTCGAGCAGCTCCGCGTCGACGTTTATTTCGCCCATGTCGTTGACGATCACCGCTAGCCGTCGCTCGCCGGGATTCTCCAGCAGGCGGTTGACGAGAGTCGTCTTGCCGGCACCCAGCGGGCCGCTGATCACCGTCACCGGCACCGG
>CAZLOO010000421.1:0-2484 GCA_964561055.1 uncultured Halobacteriales archaeon | reverse complement strand
GTAGCCGTTCCGGTTGCCGACCACCACGCAGCACCGGAACTTCACCCGGCGTCCGGAGTCGGTCATCCGCTGGACCATGTTGATGTCCAGCACGTTGTCCTCCAGCCCCGGGAGAAGCTGGTCGACGATCTCCGGCTCTTTCAGCGGGAGCCCGGAGGCAAGCGCCTCCTCCATCGTCTCGATCTCCCCCTCAACGACCTGTCGGCCAAGCCGCGTCCGGGGTGTCCACCCGCTGCTCATGCGCCGTCCTCCGTTATCTCAGCGTTCATAATCTGTTCCCGAATCTCGTCGAAATGCTCGGGCAGTTCCGTCGCGTCGAACTCGCCGCCGTACAGCGGCTCCTCCAGCGACTCGGCGTACTCCGCGACGTGAACGCCTCGGGTACGGTCCCAGTCGGCGAACACGTCATCGTTGTGGGGCACCTCTAGCCCGCCGTCGATGGCGCCCTCCTGAACGGCGAACACCTTCGCGCCGGGAGTGGCGCTGTTCAGCCCGATGTCTAACACCGCCTCCTCGAGTCCGGCCGCGAGGGCCCGCCGTCCGGCCAGCAGCCCGGTAAGGTACGCCGCCGGCAGGTTGCCGGTCGGCGCCTCCCAGCCGAACTCCGCCAGGTCCTCGGAAGTAGCGCTCGCCAGCGTACGGTCGCCCTCCGCGCCGAGCGCCACCAACTGTGCGGTGATGTGTCGGTTGCTCTTGCGTGCCACCAGGCGGGGCTTGCCCGACTTCAGCAGCCGGAGCCGCTGGTGGTAGTCCGTGCGTGCCTCGCGGCGACGCCGCATCGGCACCTTGTAACGTGGTCCTGTTGCCATCCTCAGTCACCTCCCTCGTAGTTGGCCGCGACGAGCCGCTCGATATCGGCGACGCTGTCGAACTCGCCGCCGCCAGCCCGGTCGTACAGCTCCCTGTACTCCTCGGCCGTGAGCGTGCCGTCGTCGCGGTACTCGCGGAGCCGCCGCCGCTGGGCGCGGATGCGGCTGGTCCAGTCCTCCTTAGGGTCGGTCCGGGCACCCTTCTTGCCGGCGCGCTTGCCGTGACCAGTCCCGTGGCCGTAAGCACGCTTCTCGTTGCGCTCGCGCGCCCGACCCCGGGAGTTCGAGCGGGCCTGACCCTTCTCGCGGATGGTGCCCTCATCGATCAGCTCTCGGACGTCCTCGCGGGTGATCGCATCGGCGATCTCCCCCTGGGCGTCGGGGTCCAACCAGACGCGGTTTTCCCCGACGTCCAGCTCGTCAGCTGCCAGCCGGCGCTGGTTGCTGAGGTCACTCATCGGCGGCCACCTCCACTTCGACGTAGGTGGGGTTCAGCACCCGGATGCCGGCATCCTCGGCAACCTCCTCGATGCGCTCACGCTTGCGCTCGCCAACTGAGGAGGCGATCCGCACCGCCTGCCGGTCCCCATCCACGCCCTCGAGGTCGTCCGCGTTGTGCACGCGGACCTCCTCGAAGCCGCTGGGATGGAGTCCCCGGACCGCTTCCGGGGTTCGGTAGCCGGCTTCGACCGTGTCGCCCTTCCCCTTGATGCCGCGGCGCTGCTTCGAGAGGTTGCCCCGCGGGCGCCGCCAGGACTCGGGGGTGCGCTTTTTCTTGTGGTAGTCCTGGCGCCGGAACGCCGGCTTCGAGCGGCTGTTGCGCTCGTCCAGCAGGCGCTCGGTCTCTTCATCCAGTTCGGGAGTCTTGTCCGCCAGCCCCCGGGGCCGGAGTTCGGTCTCGGTCTTCGCGGCCTCCGGTTCGGTCTCGGTCGTGTCCTCGACCTCGGCCTCCGTGTCCTCGCTGATCTCCAGCCCGCCGACGTCCGCCTTGATGCGGGCCGCCAGCGCGTTGCCGATGCCCGACACCGACGAGAGGTCGCTCTGGGAGGCCGCCCGCACCTCGTCGATGGTGCTGTAACCGGCCTCGCGCAGCGACTCCGCCTTCGCCGGCCCGACGCCGGCGATATCCGTTAGATCGCCAGGCCCTTCGTCTTCGGCTTCCTCGGACCCGGGTTCGACCTCCTCGGCATCCGCTTCGGTTGCTTCCTCGGCCCCGGACTCCGGTTCGGTCCCGGTCGCGTCCTCGACCTCCTCGGGCTCTGGTTCGGCCTCGGCGGCGGACTCGTCGGTGTCGACCCCTTCCTCAACGTCCTCGTCCGCCATCAGGCCTCACCTCGCGAAGGCTTGCTGGTGATGTAGACGCCGTCTTTGAACACGCGGATGTCCTTGTCGGTCACCCGAGTGAGCTGTTCGATGTCGGCAGCGGTCTGGCCAACAGCCTCCTTGTCCGGGCCCCGCACCCGGACTTCCTCGCCGTCGACCTCGACCTCCGTATCCCCGCGAACCGGCGTCCGACGGGGTGCTCGCTCGCCGAGGAAGTTCGAGATCACCACGTCACCGTCCTCAACGCGCACCTGCATCGGGAAGTGGGAGTAGTACACCGATAGTTCGTACTCCCATCCCTCGGTGACGCCGTGGACCATGTTGCGCACGTGGCTCGCGAAGGTGCCGACGG
>CAZLOO010000420.1:0-2491 GCA_964561055.1 uncultured Halobacteriales archaeon | reverse complement strand
CGCGGGGCCGACGTATCGCGCACACACCCGGTATCGCCTCGCAGGCCCCCGTTCGGCAGGCGAGACGGTGCCAGCGGGGACGTGGGACCGGCCCGCTGTCCCACGCTGGAATCCTCGCCCTTCAGGGTGGGGAGGATGTCAAGGGTGCGGAACTGCACTACCAAGACGGCGGCTGGGTGCTTCACACCTGTTGCAAGAAGCAGACGGAGTCTGACACGTCGGAACAGGCAACACCTGAGAACGGAACGGTTCTCGGGGTTGACCTTGGCGTGAACAATCTTGCCGTCACCAGTACGGGTACGTTCTGGACGGGTAACGAGTTCGACCACTGGCGCAGAGAATACGAAACCCGCCGTGGCTCGCTCCAACAGTGCGGGACGCGCTGGGCGCACGAGAACATCCAATCAGTCGGACGAAAAGAGGAAGGACGGTTCAAACTGATGCTTCACGGCATTAGCAACGAAATCGTCGCTGAAGCTCGTCAGAATGGGTGTTCCGTGATTGCGTTCGAGGATTTGACCAGCATCCGCGAGCGGACTGGTGCATCGTGGGGGCACACGTGGGCATTCGACCGCCTGTACGAGTACGTCGAGTACAAAGCCGCAGAACACAGTATTGTGGTCAAGCAGGTTGACCCCGAGAACACGTCGCGGCGGTGCTCGCACTGCGGGTTCACCCACCCGGACAATCGTAAAGGCGAGGACTTCGAGTGTCTGAAATGTGGGTACGAGAATCATGCCGACTACAACGCCGCGAAGAACATCGGCCTGCGGTATCTCCGTCGCCACCAAACCGGGGGCGATGGAGGCGCACTCTTGGGCGTGCGCCTGAACAGCGGGACGTTGAACGTGAACGGAGGTTATTCTCCTGGCGAGGAATCGGCCAGAACAGGAGTCCATGCTGAATCCCACGGCTTCAGCCGTGGGTAGCTCAAATGTGGATTCGCCCCCGAGAACGGGTATCCGTGTCACGACTGCACTCGGCCTTGCTCCTGGTACTCCTCCTCACGGCGGGATGCAGTGCGACCGCACAGCCGCCCGACGCGCCGACGAGAAACGCGACGCTGTCGCTGTCGGGCTACGAGCAGGCAGGCGGCGCCTCCTCCATTGAGCGGCGGACGTTCTGGGACCGTTCGAAGAGCTGGGAGGACCCCGGGAACCGGACCGCAAGGGTCGCCAGCCGCAGCTACACGTACCGGAACCGGAGCGGTGCGGACAGTGTCGTCGTCTACACCATCCCGACGAAGCGATACGTCGGATTCGACCGCGTCCGGACGCTGTCGGCGCCCGCCCTGGCCGACCGCGTCACCCAGTCGGCCGAGGTCCCTCCGCTCGGCAACGACACCGGGCCGACCTACCGCGCGTCGCTGCTGGACGAGAACGTGACGGTGCGGACGGTCGTCGACGCCGGAGGGAACATCACTGGGCACGTCGCTCGTGTCGTCCGTGACGACGTCACCGTCGTCGTTGTCCTGATGGGGGACGCAGACAGGCGGACTGTCAGACGGGTTCTCCGTGGCGTGACCCTCGACGGGCGTCTCGTGACCGACGGGTGAGCGCTCGTCTGTGGTCATCCTGATCACGATGCCGGGTGTTCGCCGTGCGCACACCGGGCGTCCCGGCATCCACCATCGACCGCGCGGTCCGATGGACTCGCCGCCCGGGATTAGACCGTCACTACGCCGTTGACCAGTTCGCCGATACTGTCCACGCGGATACTCACCGTGTCGCCAGGCCGCAGCGTGAACCCCTCCTCGGGAACCAGCGACGTACCGGTTAACAGTACGGACAGCTCCGGAACGGCGTTGTGGCGGGTGTAGTATGAGGCAAGCTCCTCACAGGTACGGACCATCTCCGCCGTTGAGGTGGTCCCCTCAAAGGCGGTCTCGTCATCGCGCTCGATGGTCATCTCGATACCGAGGTCGTGGGGGTCCCCGACCGTCGCGGGCGATGCGACACACGGCCCGAGCGCACAGCTGCGGTCGTAGGTCTTCGCCTGCGCCAGGTAGAGAGGGTTGTCACCCTCCAAGTCACGGCTGGAGACGTCGTTGCCGACCGTGTAGCCGACCGGCTCGCCCTCGTACAGCACGACCGCCAGCTCCGGTTCGGGGACGTTCCAGTCGGAGTCATCCCGCACCCCTACCGGTTCGTCCGGCCCGACCGTTCGGCTCGGGGTGGCCTTGAAAAACACCTCCGGGCGTTCGGCGTCGTATACGCGGGCGTAAATCTCCGGCATGGAGCTCTCCTCCTCTCGAGCGGCCTCGCTGATCTCGTAGGTGACGCCGGCGGCCCACACCTCCGCAGGGTCAATCGGGCGGCGCGCCTCCTCCAGGCGGTCAAGGGGTATCTCGACGCTCGGATTGGTGTGCACGCGGGCGATCTCGTCCGGGCTCTCGCCGGCGATGGCGGCCGCGCGGGCCAGCGCGCCGAAGCCGTTGAGCGCCGCCCGCGAGGCCGTCAGGTCGTAGGCAGCCTCCCGGTCGCGGGCGACC
>CAZLOO010000419.1:0-2491 GCA_964561055.1 uncultured Halobacteriales archaeon | reverse complement strand
TGATCCGTCCCGGGCGCCACGACCGTCATCGCAGACGAAGCGTGACGACTGAACCGACTCCCGTCGATCATGCCGTGGTCCAGAGTAATCCGTCCCGTACAGTGCCGCTTCCGGGAGCGCCAGCGGTCGGCGTCGGCCTCGAGGAGCAGTGTGTTAGAGGACCTGGCCGAGCAGGTTGCGTTCGGCACGCTGGAGGTGTTCGGTGACAGTCGAGGGGTCGAGCCCCATCTCGGCGGCGATATCGTCGGCCGACACCTCCTTCGGCACCTCGTAGTAGCCCATCTCCCACGCCGTCTCGATGACCTCCCGCTGGCGGGCCGTCAGCTCGTCCAGGAGACGGTCCGGGCCATCGTAGCCGCCGATGCGATGGAGGCTCGGCGAAACGCCCGCCTGCTCGTACTCGCGTATCTGCCCGGAGATCGCGTCGTGCGGGCCGACCAGCGACATCGTCGCACCCCGCTCGTCGACGTCCGGATCGCACGTACCGACAAGGTCTGCCGCCGTCTCCTCGAGACTCTCCGGCAGGTCCGGGCCGGTAAAGGAGATGACGTACAGCTGAGCGCCGTCCCGGTCGGCCACGTGGTTCCACTCGTCGACACACTCGAGCGCTGTCAGTCGCTCCTCGTTGAGTCGCGTCTCGACCTCGACCTGCAGGACGGCGCCGGTACCGCGACAGGCGAGTTCCTCAACGGTGAGGAGGCCGGACTCCCGGACCAGCGACAGGAGCCCCTCGACGCCCATCGCCGCCAGGTCCGTGTCGGAGACGCTAACTTCGGCCTCGCGCATACCGTGGCATCGAGCGAGGAGCGTCTATAGTGTTGTGCCCAGTATACTGGGAGGTCGACGACCGCGTCACCCTGTCCGGCGGGTCACGCGACCAGCGCGTTGGCCACGTCGGTCGCCCCTGCCAGCGGCATCGCGACCGTCGCCGCGGGCACCGTCGGGGCCCACTGTTCGTAGGCCTCGCGGGTAGGGAAGGCCTTGACGTACGGACAGATCGCCGCATAGCCGTCGGCTAACGTCGGGTCCCCACCGGACCGCTCGTGCGCATCGGTACTGATACCGAACGAGAAGACCGCCTCCTCCGGCGTGACCGACAGTTCGTCGCCGCCGACTGCGCGTGCTTCGACGACCGTTCCGCCGGGGCTCACCGTGTGGACGTCCACGGCGCGGTCCTCAACGGCGGCCAGAATGACCGCGTCGTAGAAACACTGGAAGTAGTACCGCTCGTCGCCGACCGTCCCCCAGTGGTCCGTCTCCTCGTCGGTGTGGCACAGGTGATCGATGTCTATGGCGCCCCCGCCGGTGAGCCGACGGATCTCGAGCGCCCACTCCCTCATCGTGTCGACCGACGCCGTGCCGACGAAGCGGCCGAGTGCCGCCCGCAGCTCCTCGGGCAGTGGTGCGTCCAGCACGTCTCCCGTGGCGCTCCAGTCGTCGGTCTCACGCGTGCTCGTCGCGTCTCGTGTCTCGGAGCCGCAACAACGGCTCGGGTCGGTATGCGTCGTGGTGTCGTTCTCTGAGTCACACATCGTCGTCACTGGTGACAACGCGACACACCGGCGTCGCCCTTGCTCCCAGCAGCGTGGGTGTGTTTATTGTCGCACGAGGACAGGTGTCGAGCGACGGGACAGCAGCCACGTTCGGACCGAGTTCCTGCTCACCAGCGTTGCTGCTCCCGCCTCTCGGATATCGATCGACACTGTCGCGTGGCGGTACTGCCCCAGTGATAGGAACGGTGGCCGTATAAAGCAGGGCCAGTCCCCGAAGATTCGTATGCCGGCGGGGTAAACAATTTATGTTCGGAGTGAAGGAAAATGACAGAATACGTACCAGAAACGACCACGAAGTCGAGATCAATGGGGAGCGACGAGAGTCTCGAGATCGAATTCCGACCGAAGAATCCGGGGGGAGTGACGCTCACCGCTAGCGCATCCTGGGACCGGCTGATTCCGCCGGACCCGACGAAACGGAGACTCGAACTATTGGCGCCGGACCGTAACGAACCGGTCGCCACGAGCGAGAGCAGGGGAATCTTTCCTGGCTCGCGGCTCAGTTTCTCCGTGTCCGAGGAGGACCTCAGCAGTCCCGGGCAGTGGCGAGCTCGCATCGTGAACCTCGAACGGATGGAAGGCACCGAAGAGTTCGAACTCACGGTTTCGTATCCGAGCGACACGGAGATTCTGACCGCCGACGTGGACGCCTTCGAGATTGAGAGACAGCTCCACGAGCTGTTCAAACCGTCGACGATCACCCTCACGAGTGGCGACGACGAGAGCGTCGTTCGCTTGCGTCCCGAGATAAGTGTCGAGGACCATCGGTTCACCGTCCCCAACTTGGACGAGGAGGTCAGCGTGGGCGACGACCATCACGTTCTTCGGGGGCGACTGCACGAACTGACCGCAAAACCGGCGCGTGTTACCCTCGTCCAGTCGGGGTCGGTCAACTTCACGTACGAGTTCGACCGAGCAAATTACGACCTCGTCGGTGA
>CAZLOO010000418.1:2041-2500 GCA_964561055.1 uncultured Halobacteriales archaeon | reverse complement strand
GGCGAGCGGGTGTTCCTCGGCCACGACGGTGTTGTCCGGGCGCTCTCGCTCTCGGACGGGAGCGAGCTGTGGCGCCGCGAGTTCGACTTCACCACCACGGCGGTTACCAGGCCCCGATCCGGGGCGAGCACGACCATCTACGTCGGCGACTACGACGGGCGCCTGCTC
Source organism: uncultured Halobacteriales archaeon (assembly GCA_964561055.1). GTDB lineage: Archaea > Halobacteriota > Halobacteria > Halobacteriales > Haloarculaceae > CAZLOO01. The sequence continues at coordinate 2,332 of CAZLOO010000418.1, read as the reverse complement.
GCGCTGAGCCCGCTGGACGGCGAGACCCGGTGGGAGCTCGAGGTCGACGGCGACGGGTTCTACCCGACGGTCCAGCGGACCAGCTCGACGCTGTACGTCGGCGGCGCCGGCGTTCACGCCGTCGATCCGGTGTCGGGTGAGCGCCAGTGGTCGTTCGGGACCGACGCCGGACGAGGGACTCACACCGTCCACGCCTCGACGACGGTGTTCGCGCTCGAACGCGGCAAGAACGAGCGACAGAGTACGCTCTCGTCGCTGGCTCCCGACACGGGAGCGCGCCGCTGGACGTTC
>CAZLOO010000418.1:0-2031 GCA_964561055.1 uncultured Halobacteriales archaeon | reverse complement strand
AGGCGAGCGTCAGTGGTCGTTTGGGACCGATTCCGGGTCGGGAAGCCACGTCACCGCCCACGCCTCGACGACGGTGTTCGCGCTCAAACGCGGCGAGGACAAGCGCGGGAGCGCGCTCTCGGCGCTGGACCCCGATACAGGAGAGCGGCGCTGGACGTTCACCTCCGACGGCGATGTTACGGGAATGGCCGCCGCGGGATCCGCCGCCTTCCTCGGGGTCGGATCAACCGTCTACGGGCTGGACGGGTCGGCCGGGTGATGCGCAGCGAGGTGGGGGCAACTCCTCGCTGCCTGCCAGGATTGCGGAACGTGGTACGAGACGCCGCTCCTCCGAGATAGTCGGGAGGCGGCTGTCGGCGTCACGACTCGCCGCTGCTGTCGTTTCGGACGAACGCGTCGTGCGCGTCCGGGAGCGGGCCCTCGAACTGCCAGGTGTTCTAGTCGAACGCCGCGGCGGTCGGCCCGTCCCACCGTGGGAACCCGTAGTGGGCGCTCACCCGGACCGTCCACTCTGCGAGCGCGGCGTTCGGTCCTTCGGGCACGTCGATCTGGTAGAGGAACTCCTCGTCGCCGTGGATGCCCGTCGCCGGATCTTCGACCGCGTTTCTGAGCACGAAGAGGGGCTGGTCCAACTCCGCCATCGCGCTCGGCTGGACGGTCTCGCGCGGGGTACTCACGTCCATCGCGCGGCTCTCCGCACAGCGCTCGTCGTCCGCGGGGAGATACAGCGGCATGACCGAGCAGGTGTCCAGAAAGAGGAACTGCGCCGCCGCGTAGGTCGGCCCCCGTACCGTCTCCGTCTCGTCGAGGAGTTCCGCAAGTTCGGCGAGGAGGTGGATGACGGCGGAGGGGTAGCCGTCGGAGTGTTTGTACACCTGTGCGACACCGGTCGCGTCGGTCCGGTTCGGTCTCGTGAACCGGAGTTGACTCCGTGTCGACATCGCTACTCGCCGACGCTCACCGGCGCCGGCGCCCCTCGCGGGCGCTCGATAACTCAATCCTGTCGTAGAGTCCGCAGAAGACGCCCCCTACCGAACACAGTCCGGTAATGAAATGATTCGATCGGCTTGCTGCATACAGGGCGCGCATTTGACAGTGGAATCGGTAGAATTCATTATGCGGTCAGTTTAGTTCTGTTTGAGTACTGCCAGTGTTTAGATGCCTACCGCCCAATGCTCGTGTATGCGCTGGCAGAGACGACGTGATTTAGAAGGCGGAAAGGAATTAGGCGTCTGGTTGCTTCTCGACGACGGAACCGTCGAGAAAGAGTTGTACGTCGAGTCTCACGAGTATCGGGACGGCGATTTTGACGTGTACACTGCGTCTCCTGACGGTGAGTGGGAACACAATGGAACCTTTGAGACGGCTGATGACGCATTCGATGCGGCTCTCATGCAGATCGAAGAGAGTGAGTTCCCTCTCGAAGATATCTGAATAATCCCTCTGCTTGTCAGGATGAACGCCAACAGGTGATGTGTTCACGCTCTATATTCAGCAGAACGTTCGTATCAGATACTGAGCCGTTCGGACAAGCGGCTACCTGTTCTCGGCGGCGGCGAACCGCTCGCGGAGCCGTTCCTCACGTTGCTCGAACTGGTCGGCCTTCGCCGCGAGGTCCTCACGCACCTGCTCGAGCTGCACCCGACCAGCCGACGCGTCGAGTGACTGCTGGCCCTCGTCACCGTCCGCCTCCAGTTGGCGTTCGTACGCCGATTCGACGCGGTCGATGGTCGGGGGTTGAACAGCAAGTCGTTCGCGAGCCGCGCGTACTCCTGTAGCGCGCTGCCGTCGCCGCCGCGGAACTGGTGGGTCAGCGCGTACGTCGCGCCCGAGTGCAGCGTCCACAGGTTCGGCTCGCGGAGGTCGCTGGCGTTCGCTTGCGCGTCCCGCGCGGCGTGCTCGGCGTCGGTCACGCCGGACCACCCCGATTCGGAACGACAGCAGCGGCGCTTATTAGCGGTTATGTAAAGGGATTAGAAGTCGCCGGGACGGGGATTTGAACCCCGGATCCCAGAGGGAACACGCTTTCCA
>CAZLOO010000417.1:0-2502 GCA_964561055.1 uncultured Halobacteriales archaeon | reverse complement strand
CCGCAAGCGCGCGCACACCGGCGTTCGGGGCGGCCGACGTAGAAACCTGCCGGCGCACCCGGCACGCTTTTGCGGGCGCCGGGCGTCGGAGCGGGTATGAAGGAGGACCTGATGGAGATACTCGTCTGCCCGCTAGACAAGGGGGACCTCGAGCTGGAAATTATCCGCGAGGACGACGAGGAGATACTGGAAGGGCGGCTCGTTTGTACGGACTGCGGCGAGGAGTACCCCATCGAGGACGGCATCCCGAACCTGCTCCCGCCGGACATGCGCGAGGAGGCCGCGGCGTAGAACAGAACCTGAGGCTTTTTCTCCCCTGCCATCCCACACGGGGGCGTGCCGGATACGCTCGCCGTGGAAGTGAACCCTGACGGGATGCGCACGCTGTCGGTCCCCGACCGGTTCGAGACGGATCGGGACTTCGAGATACGGCTGCGCAACCACGCGGAGGGGACCCATGTGTACGTCAATCTCGACGACGCGCTCTCCTCGGTCGCGAGCATCGCGACCACAAACCACTTTGTCGAGAGCGAGGAGACGAAGCTCGTGGTGGCCAGCGTCGAGCCGGGGGCCAGCGGTGCTGGTCAGCTCACGGTCGCTATCGGCCACGGCAGCGTCAGCGAGACGGTGCCCGTGGAGGTGCGCCCGCGGACGTCGGAGAAGGAGCCAGTGACCGTCGATGAAAGCCTTTCGGAGCCGCCGGCTCGCGAGCAGTCGAGTGACTTGCTCTCCGGCGACGGGGTGCGCGCGCTTCCGGCGGTAGTTCTGGGCCTCGTTGCCGTCGTGCTCGCCACTGGGACGGTGCTCGGCACCGGGACGACAGCGCTCGTGCTCGCGGGGCTGGCAGTGCTCTCGGGGCTGCTGGCGGCCGGCTACGTCGCCTATACGCTCAACTGAGCGTCACGCGACTCACTCCTCGGTCTCGTCGTCTTCTTCGCCGGGGTGGCGGTCGTGTTCCCCGTCGCCGTGGTCACCCTCGTGGTCCCCGTGCTCATCGTCGCCGTTCCCGTCCGGGTGCTCCGTGGGCTCGGTCGGCACGCCACAGAGGCTCCCGTCCTGCATGCGCTTCTCCCGGAGGAACCGCGTTCGGTAGCGGTTCGCGCCTTCATACACGTCGGCCTCGCGGATCTCCTCTGTGCGACCCTCAGCGACGGTCTCTATCAACGCCTCGAGCTGTTCCTTCTCGCTGGGCGTGAGGGTGAACGTGTACTCCCGCTCCTCCTCGCGCTCCAGGGTGGTCCAGCGACGCGCGGCTGCGATGACCAGCGAACACGGCTCCCGACAGGGGAATTCCCCGTTACCGCGCGGGGCGTCGAGAGGTGTCTCCGGGTCCTCGTCCCACTCCCGGCGCTTCAGGCACTGAGAGTCCACACAGCAGCTACGGGCGATCCACTCCACCTGCTCGACGGAGAGCTCCTCCACGATATCGTAGATGCCAGTCTGGCGCTCGGCGGTCTCCCGCCAGTGGGTGAGATCGAGCTTTCCCTCGCGCTCACGGTGCCAGTTCTGAACCGTCGCGGGGTAGAGGTTCCCCACCGTCTCCAGTAGCTCCCTCCCCCCGAGGCCGGCGAACACCCAGCCCGTCTGCAGGGTAGGGGCGGTCTTCAGCGGCCGGTAACGCCCCCGGTCGTCCTCCTTTGCGAGGTCCCGTGCCGCCAACGGGTCGTCGTACTCCTCCAGATGCTCGCGCTTGACGCCGGTGTCGTCGGCGTGGCGCAGTTCGTAGCTCCGTTTCCCGTCCTCTAAAGCCGCGGTGACCCGCAGTTGTCCCCATGAGCGGGTGACTCCCGCCGCCAGTGCCCTGTAGCGCTCCGGGACAGCGTGCTCGTCGGCCCGCTCCAGCCAGCGCAGGTACGCCCGCCGCTCCGGGGTGCGCTCGGTCGCTTCGAAGAAGTGCCAGTTATCCACGTACGCCGCGTTCGCGCTTGCGACCTCGTGGAAGCCGCTCTCACTCAACCCCTCGTGGCGTTCCTCTGGCGTTCTGAACGCGTAGCTGTCAGTCTCGGAGTCGTAGGTCGCTGTCAGGCCGTCGAAGGAAACCCCGTCTGGCGCCGCCTGCCGGAGCGCCTCGAACTGCCCGGCGTGTAGTGTCACTCCGCTCATCCGTCCACCTCCGGCTCCGAACCGTCCATACCGATAGCAGAGGCGCCGCGGGTATGAACGGCCCGACTCCACGCGGGGTCTTGCCCTGCACTCTCGTGCTGGGGATCGTTCAGTTTCCCGCGTTCAGTCCGCCGCCTGCGGGCTGCCGGTGCGCTCGCGCACCCGCTCGATTGCCTTGTCCACGTCGGCACCGGCGTCGGCCGCGCGCTCGAGCACGACGTCTGCCATCAGCGCCTCCGTCCCGACGGCGCCGGCGTACCAGATGCGGTGACCGTTCACCTCGCTGGGCACGTCGTAGCCGGTCCGGTAGTCGTCGGTCAGTCCCATGTCCTCGGGGATGTCCTCCTGGGTGTGGAACCCATCAGCGATGAACAGCGGCACGACGACTATGTCCTCGCT
>CAZLOO010000416.1:0-2514 GCA_964561055.1 uncultured Halobacteriales archaeon | reverse complement strand
TCCCGGTAGACGGTGACGTCGAACGGCAACTCCTCGCGGGAGCCGTATACCTCCTCAACGTCCTCCTTTTCAGCCAGCATTTCCTGGTCGTTGCAGACCACAACGATGTCGATGTTACCGTCAGTCGGTTCCGTGTTGAGCCGGTTGCGGAACGCCTTCGGGACTACCTTGTTCGCCCCGACTGGGGCGTCCTCGCCGACCCAGCCCTGTTCGAGGGAGTCGGTCTGCTCGGGCTGAACCAGTGACGGGCCCGCGGTCTCGGTGGCGGAGGTACTCCGGACGGGCTCGTCGCGCATGAACTGCTTGATCGCGTCGGACTGAGTCTCCCCCCGGGTGATTGAACTGCCCTCAGGCATCCGGACCACCGCGAGGTCGTCGACGAGGAATGGGAGCGTTTCGACGCTTTTTGGCTCTGGGTCGACGTGGGTGGTCAGCTTCCACGTGGGAACCTGGTCGGCGATATCTTCGAATGGGACCTCAAGATACCTTTCGAGCCGCTCAGCGATCGAGCGACTGTAGAGGTCAGCCGGATCCAGCCCCAGGTCGGCCTCCACTGCCTCGCGCTCATGGAGTTCGACTGGATATCGCCCCTCTGTCCGGACCAAGCAGTCGAGGAAGAACGTCTGTTTTAATACGCGCTCGACGCTCCGCTCAAAATCCGGCGCGAGCCGGTGTTCGAACCCTTCCTCCGTGACAATTCGGGGGCGGCTACCGGGAACGACCTCGGCACCGAGGTAGTACGCCAGCGGCGCGACGACGTACACCGCCTCGCGGGTCGGCGGCACCTCGACACGGATGCCGGTGTCCGGCGTCTCAAGCCAGTCGGGAATCTGGAGTCGGTCCCCGAGTTCGATTTCGGGAGGGTGTCCGCGGAGCGTCGGAAACGACCGCTCCGGGGAGGTGGTCTTCAGCGCCGATCCCAGTGCGGAGACGGCACGCATGACGTCGATTGGATCCTCGGTCGTCGTTATTGTCGCTGCCGGCTGCGAGTGGTACGATCGGGCACCGACGGCGATATCGGTCGCCTCTTCGAACACCACGTCCAGCGAGACGGCGTTCAATGAGACACGACAGGGACCCTCTACGCGAATATACAGCTTAATCGGGCCATTGAGTTCTATCTCGTACGTGCCTTGGCCAAGCTCCTGTTCCCCCTGGTGTCCAATCTCGGTCACCATTTCACCCGACGGGGTCCGAATGTACGTCCCAGACGGCTGAGTAACTGACAGTTCACCCACGGTCATCGATGCAGCAGCATCGACCGGCACCTCGAACTCCCTCTCGGGAACAGAGAAAAGCTTCACCTCCCTGTCGGCGAACAGTTCGCACTGCCGCTGCATGATGCCGTCCTGAACGACCATCCCATCCCCGTCGGGCAGCGTCGAGAACGACACCGTTGTCGCCCCGTCGGTCGCTCTAACGCCCCCCCTCAATCGGCGCTCTGTGCTCATCTTCACTAGGTCCTACAGTTATTTCAGTAAAAAGGTATCGGGCGATAAAGAAGTATGAAGCTGCCCTGTCAGGAGAGCATCTCCCGGACGGTATCCAGATACAGCCCCGGAGCGCGCCGGCGAGAGCCGTCGATAGCATCGCGGATCGCGGCAGCAGCACCCTTCATCACGCCCTCGCCGTGGCCCACGAGCACCCGCTCGGCGTCATAGCCGGCCAGCGCTCGGGGCGGGAACAGCCGGAGCGCCGGATGTACGCCGACCTGCTCGCCCTCAGCCCGGAAGTAGCTGGACCCGCCCAGCGATTCCGGAACCACCAGGGTCCGAGAGTCGGGGTCGTACGCCACCGCCTCGCTCCAGCCGAGACTGTCAGTCAACTTCTCCACCCGATAGCCGCTGTCGCCCAGCCGCCCCTCGGTGTCGCGTATTGTCACCCGCTCCAAGGCGTCCACCTTCGAATCCACATCCGACATCCAGGCCGGCCGGTGAACGTCGACGCCATGGCGGGCAGCGATGGCGCCGGCATCGCGAGCGTGGCGGTTCAACAGGACGGCGACCCCGGCGACGTCGCCGAGGTCTGCCAGCATCTCATCGAGACCGTCGGCGTCGACAGGATCGATCAGCCAGACGCCGTCCTCGCCGACCAGCGCGTGGCTGGCTCGCTGCATCCTCTCATCGGGATAGGCGATCCACCCGAGGCCGCCGTCGAATCGGTCGATCTGCCGGAGGTTGGTGGCCCCGGAGCCCTTCATCGGCATACCGGGAGGTTCGCGTCGGCGGTGTATAAACCGGCCGAACCGTTCCCCCCAACCGTTTAGCCGGCGAGGTGCAATCGCCCCCATGCTCGGCTCGCTCGCGCACCTGGCTCTGGAGGTCAAGTACCTCGACCCGGCGGCGACGTTCTATCGGGAGCACCTCGACCTGACGACCGTCGAGGAGCGCGACCGCTCGATCGCGTTCGACGCCGGCGGGCCCCACCTGGTGTTGCGGGCACCCGGCGACGTGCCCCGTGGGGGGCTGCACACCCACTACGCACTCGCGACCGGCGACTACGACGACTGGTACG
>CAZLOO010000415.1:0-2516 GCA_964561055.1 uncultured Halobacteriales archaeon | reverse complement strand
ATCCGCCGGGCGCTCCAACGCGACGCCGAACGTGTCGAACCCGCTACCCAGGTTCGCGCTCGTCGCCGGCGCCCGGACCGTTACCATGAGCGCGGTACCGCCAGCGCGTGCAAAAAGGTACCGTCGCTGTCCCGTGCTCGCGCGGCGGTCGGACGGGACCGGCAAGCGTTTTGCCTGCCGCGCCGCAGGCATCGGTATGTCCGGCGCGCTCGGCGACCGGGTGGGGGCGGCCCGAGAGCGGCTCGAGCGATTCCTCGCCAGCGGCGATCTCCCCGAATCGACGGGACTGCCGCGCTATCTCGCCCCGCTGCCCCGGCTGCTTGAGGACATCGGCCTCCGGCTCGCCTGGCCCATCGTCGCGGTGAATCTCGCCGGGACAGCCTTCGGCTTCTGGTACTACCGCTTCCAGTTCGAGCGCACCGCGGCCGCGGTGCTCCCGTTTGTCCCTGACTCTCCGGCGGCAACGCTGTTCATCGCGCTGTCGCTGGCTGCCTGGAAGCTCGGCCACAACAACGAGTACCTCAACGCATTCGCCCTCTTTGGCTGTATCAAGCTTGGCGCTTGGACCCCGTTTGTCCTGCTGGCGTACCCGAATGTCAACCTCGCGATAACACCGCTCTGGTTGTACACTTTCCTCATCACCAGCCACGTGGCGATGGTGATTCAGGCGTTCCTGATCCACCGTTACGCCCGGTTCCCGGTCCTCGCGGTCGGTGTTGCGACGGCCTGGTACGCCGTGGATTTCGTCGTGGACTACCTCGTTCCGGTCGCCAGCGGCTACACTCACACCACGCTCGCGCCGGAGCTGGCCGGCAGCGGCATCGATCATACTGTCCCTGCACACGGGGTGGCGGCCGCCGGCGCGTTCCTGCTGACGGTGATCCCGCTGTTCCTGGCGCTGGCGACCCGGATACAGAGGCTCCAGGCCAACAGCTGACGCTCACCGGGGGAAACGGGTTTACCCCTCCAGTCCGAGGACAACCTATGTCAGACCTCGGGGACTTTACCGGCTTCTCGAAGGAGGACCCAGAGGAGCACGACCTCGACGAGGGGGGCGACACCGCGGAGGAGGGGGGTAGTGCCGAGGACGCCGACCGATTTGAGGAGGTTGACGTCCGGGTGCCCGGCGTAGACGAGGGTATTGGGACGCTGTCGGCCTCCGCAGGGCTCGTAGTCAGCGAGGATTCGCGGGACACCTCACTCCAGGCGTACATCACCGTCAGCAACCGCTCGTCAGTGCGCATCGGGTCGTATCTGATTGCGAACTATCCGGACGGCGAGCGGCTGTTCGCCCGCATCACTGCTTTAGAGTACACCCAGGAGTTCTACGCCGACGACGCCACGGAGATTCACGCCCGCCGTGCAATGCGACAGTCCGGCATCGACGAGCAGGACTACAAGTTCATGGCTGAGTTGGAGCCAGTGGCGGTGCTGTATCAGGACGCTTCCAGCGGTGAGCCAGCCGCCGGCGACCTAAAGCGCCGGATGACCGACCGTGTCCCGAAGCCGGAGACGGTGGTGCGGCCGGCGACCGACCCCGAGGAAATAAAGACCGGCCTGAAGATGCCCTCCGACGGCGTCTTCTTGGGGCATCTCGCCGTCGGCGGCGAGCGGGTGCGGACCGCGGCCGAGCCGCCGACCATCGACTACCGGCTCCGGGATGACTACGCCGACGGCGACCCGCTCGTGTTCCGGCACACGCTGGTCGCCGGCGGCACCGGCTCCGGAAAGACTCATGCCGCCAAGAACGTCCTCCGGCAGTACCTCGGACGCACCTACCCGATGGAGGATGGCCGCAGCCCGGCGCTGGCGATTGTCCAGTTCGACCCTCAAGACGAGTACGCACAGATGCACGACGACAACCCTGACCTCGACGCCGAGACGGCGCGGCGCTACGAGCGCGAGGGGATTGAGCATGGCGGTCACGAGAACACAGTCGCGTTCATTCCCGCCGTGGGGTCGGCCACCTATGCCGCCGACCACCACCGCGCCGAGCAGCGCCGGTTCACAGTGCCGTTCTCGATGGTGCGGGGCAATCCGTGGCTGGTCGCCGGATCGGGGCTGAACGACCACCAATACGGCGCGCTCCGGCACCTGCTGGACCGCTTCTTTAATTCCGTCGGGAGCGAGGGCACATACCGGGAGTTCACGACGTTCCTGGACGGCCCCGCACTCCGGGAGGACCTCCACGAGTCCGGGCGAGTCCACGAGGCCACCTTCGACGCGGTGAAGCGCCGGGCGTACGGCTTCGGTAACGTCTTCGACCAGGACGCCCCGCCAATCACGGAGCTGATTCACGAGTTCGTTCGACCGGGCGGGCTGACAGTGGTGCCGACCTATCATATCAACGACTCCCGCGCGACGGAGACGGTGGTGCTGGCGCTGTCCTCGCTGCTGGTCGACCAGAAGCTCTCCAACGACCCCGCCTACGACCGGGTGAAGGAGACACCTCTCGTGGTCGGGATGGACGAGGCCCACAACTTCCTCACCGACGCTGAGAGCGCCCAGGCCCGGAA
>CAZLOO010000414.1:0-2526 GCA_964561055.1 uncultured Halobacteriales archaeon | reverse complement strand
CCATCGTCCGGGACGCGTCAAAATCGTCGTCCGCGGGCAGGTACAGCGGCAGCACCGAGCAGGTATCGAGGAAGAGGAACTGCGCGGCCGCGTAGTTGGGCCCCCGCAGCGTCTCCGTGGCGTGCAGGAGATCCGCGAGTTCCACCAGCAGGTGGATCACCGCCGAGGGGTAGCCGTCGGAGTGTTTGTAGAGCTGTGCGACACCGGTCGCATCGGTCCGGTTCGGGTTCGTAAACCGGAGTTGGCTCCGTGTCCACATCCAATCACGTCGGCGCTCGACGGCGCCGTTTTCGGCGTGATGAGAACCGCCGCTCTGCTGATGACCGTCCCCGTAGCGTGGCTGGTGTCCGGGCTCGGTCCCGGGCCCGGGGGCGGTCGGCGTCGACGGATCCGGCGGTCGCCACGGGCGTTCGCTTGGGATTCGCATTGTTCCTGATCGGGGCGTTTCAGGGCGGGCTGATGATGGCGCTGGGCACGGACACCGTCGCCACCGTCGCCACGGTTCCCTTGATCGGCTGGACGCTGCTCGGTGACTTCCGGGTCGCCCACTTCGTCGGCCTCCACGCCCTGCAGGCGCTGCCGCTAGCGGGCTATCTGGCCGCGGCGGCCGGCCGCCGGGGACTGCTCGCCCGGCCGGTCCGGACGGTCCAACTGGTCGCCGTTGTTCTGTCCTCCTGTTTTCGGCGGCGTTGGCGGTCGCCCTGCTCCCGCTGGCGTAAGCCGGCGATTCGGCTCCGACCGGGCGGTCACGGCGCGTCCTGACAGCCCGCTAACGGTTCCGTCGCGTCGAGGCCGGTCCGGGACCGGTGTTGCGGCCCACCTGACGGCCCTGGCCGTGTACCCGTGGCGAGGACCCCGCCGAGGTAAACGGGGGTGCCGCCGACAGCCCGGCACGGATCGGACCGATACTACGTCGGTCGGGAGGCGAGTGTCTTCAGGCGGGAGTCTCCTCGGGCGTCGGAATCGGCTCCTCGATCCACTCGTTGTAGAACGTCTCGATGTCGGGCTCGAACTCGTGGACCAGCGGGTACCCCGGCATCACGTTGGTCACCTCTAACAGCGTCTTGCAGCCGGGACAGAAGAACTCCCGCAGCTCCATGTACTCCGGATTGGGGTGCATCCCCTCGGGGTAGATCTCCCGGTAGTCCTCCTCGGAGTCCCGGACGTTGATCAGCGCCTCGCGCTTCCAGTTCTCGTCGTGGGCGCAGAACTCGTGGCCGCAGTCGCACTTGATCACCCAGTCGCGCTCGCCTTTAGCGACCACGTACAGGTGATCCGCGTACGGGATGACGATCGGATCGTCCCAATCGACCCGCTCTTGGAGGACCGACCGCACCTGTTGGAAGCGGTCGCTGTCCTTGAAGTCGCTCATCATGTCATGGAGTTGGTTCCACTCCAGGTTCTCGTCGACCAGGTCCTCGATGATCTCGCGTGGGTATGACTCGGGCATCGGTTTCTCCTGTTGATGTCAGTCGTCGTCGGTGGCCATCTGTCGTTCGCCGAACGTGGCGCTCGGGCCGGAGAGGTCCTTCAGCGAGCGGTCCGTCCAGGTGTAGGGCACCAGCGGCTCGTCCTCGCGGCCGACCCCGGTCCAGCTCTCGTGGCCCTTGGTGGGGTTTGACCACTTGCGCTTGAACCCGGAGCCGAAACGGTACTCCAGGGACTTCTCGGCTTGGTCGCTGAGCTCGAACTCAAACCCGTCGGCCAGCTCCCAGAAGTTGGTGAAGAAGTCCGTGAACTGCTGGCTCATCCGCATGCTGCTCTCGTAGGTCTTTTTGACGTCGTCGATGAACCCGCCCTCGCGGATCCGGTCGCGCTCCTCCTCGTACCACTCGGAGACGGGAACGGCGTCCTCGGCGCGGTCGGCCATCATCTCCTCGCGCAGCTCGCGGGTGGCGGCCTCGTCGATCGCGAACTCCCCTTCGATGGCGGAGTTGTGCTTGGCGTCCTCGCCGACCTGCTCAACGACCACGCCGTAGGCGTCCTCGGCGTGGCGCGGGAGCACGTAGCCGTCGTGGATGTCTGCGAGCACGTCCTCGGGGTCACGCTCCAAGGGATCGCCCAGCCCGGAGCCACCGCGCAGGTAATTCAGGTACAGGTCGTAATCCTCGAACTCCTTGGGGGTGGAGATTCCTTTCGGGGTCCGGGTGATTTCCCCTTCGATGTTCGCCTCGAAGTCGCCGCTCTCGGGATCCAGGTCGTGCTGGGGGTAGTCCTCCCCGTTCTCGAAGCGCTCTTTCAGGTCCGTGTCCCGGGCGTTGAGGATGTACCCCGAGGCCGCGGGGTAGCCGCCGAACAGCCCGGAGTCACTGGTCATGTAGCCGTTGCCCATCTCGTACAACAGCCAGCGTGTGACGTCTTTCACCGTCCGGAGCGATTCGAAGCCGGCGCCGCCGGTCTTCCGGCCGGGGCCGCCGGTGTTGGGCTTGACCGCTCTCCCGAGGAACGGCAGCGGCTCGGTGCGCTCCCACACCTCGGCGTCGCCCATGTCGCCCTCGGGGTTCCAGATGGCCGCCGCGTGGGGCT
>CAZLOO010000413.1:0-2530 GCA_964561055.1 uncultured Halobacteriales archaeon | reverse complement strand
ATATTCGTGTTAAGTGTTACCGATAGTCAAACAGTTCGACGTACTCAGTTGCTGAACTCACCCTCTATATTCAGCACGGGGTTTCTGACAGCGGTTCGGTAGTTCGTTGGGCCGCTGCAAGATAGAGGGCGCGTATGCAGCATCGAATCTGACGAAACGTATCGGAGGATTTTTACAACTCTCGATGCCGCCACGGACTAAATGACGTTCCACATCAGAGAACCGTGACTGGCATTACCGTTCCGGGCGTGGTTTCTCTATGTCCATGGCTCGTCACCGATTCGGAACACCTGCCAATCCTATCTGAAACTCCTCGCGGCCTGACCCCCGACAGTCACCGATTACGGTTAGACGGACCGAACACCTGCGTCCGGTACGGATCCCCCGTTAGTGCCTGACTGCCTCCGCCGAGGCAGGACGGGCGAGGCTGGATTGAGCGAATCAATCACGACCGGGCTGGTATCGAGGGACGGATCATCCGCTGCCGGCCGGACGGTTGACCTCCTCGACGTCAAGGACGTTCATGTTCCCGTCCAGCGTGAGGTGGAGTTCGTCAGCGTCCAGCGCTATCGTGACGCGGATCCGGAGCGGGTCCGTCGAAACGACGGTCTCCTCGAACTCCTCGACCAGGTCCATCGTCCGGGCGACATCCTCGAAATCAGTGGTGCCGGTGAACCCGACCTCGATCCCGTGGTCGTAGCAGAAGGCGACGACTGCAGGGTGGAACAGCAGCTTGATCCCGGGCGTACCAACCCCCGAACTCTTGCACGTCGTACAGGTCTCGTGGGCGACGACCGAGCGCTTGCGCCCGCAGTTCGGACAGTTCCCGTCGGTCGCGTCGTGGTCCTCGCAGGCCTCAATCGACCATTCGACGCGGCTCGAACACAGGGGACAGAGCCCCTCGAAGCGCATGGCGATCCAGCCGTAGGTCCGGATCGTACTCGCGACGTAGGCTTCCTCGGCCGACCGGTCGGTTACCCCGGTCGGTTCGAGCGTCCACCCCGATAGCATCCCCTCGGGATGGGGGCCGTCCGGTTCGGCGGTCCCCTCACACTCCGAGCAGACGCGGTAGACATAGCGGTTCGCGTAGGTGACCTCGACCGACGCCCCACAGAACTCGCAGGTGTCGTCGATTTCGGTCCGTTCAAGCGTCGGGTCCTCGGTTCCGATCCCCGCGATGATCGACTGGACGAGGATCAGTCCCGCCCGTTTGAGTTCGTAGCCCACCTCGGTCTTGCGGACGAACCGCCCCACGACCTTGTCGAGGTGGTAATTGAACTGCGCGCCCTGTCGCACCCCGACTTGGTCGCGCAGATCGGAAAACGACATCACGTTATGTTCGGCTTTCGGGTCGTAGGCCTCCCACAGCGCGAGCAGGATCGCCAGGCGGGTTTCGTTGCCGAGCAGAGCGAAGGCGTCGGTCGTGTGGGGTCCGGCAGCCCCGGCAGCCGCCGCTAGCGGCGACTCGGTCGCGTCGGGATCGGTCATGGAACCGGGTAGTACAGTACCTATAATAAAATTAGGAGAGGAATTTCCCTGCTGAACCCAGTCTCTATATTCAGCACGGGCGCCGGAAGATGCCCGATAGTTGACTATGTCTCCGACGCCACGCTCTCGGTGTCGTCCAGCGGCGAACACCTCTTGCCCCCGTAGCCAGTACACGTGCTCGCATGGACAGCCGGGTGATCGAGGCGCCGACGGCCGACGAGGTGGACCAGCTCCTCGGCGAGAGCAAGCGCCGGAACGCCTGTTTCTCGCTGTACACCCGGTGTGCCGTCGCCTACGAGGGCCGCGCCCAGTCCCAGCTCGAATCGGGCGACCGGTTCGTCCTCTGCAAGCCCGACGGGACCGTCCTCGTGCACGGCGACACCAAGCAGGAACCCCGCAACTGGCAGCCCCCGGGCGCGACGGTGCAGGTCACCGACACTGACCCGCTCGTGCTCACCGCGGTCCGCACGAATCCCCGCGAAGTGATCCGGATCACCTGCGATCGGGTGTATTACGCGGCGCTATTACCGATGGACGACGACGCCAGCCTGGAGTTGCAGGGCTCGGAGGCCGATCTCCGCGAGCGCATCTTCGCAACGCCAGAACTGATCGAGGCGCTGGAAGCGGTACTGGATCAGCAGTCGAACGACCAGTCCGACAGCGAGTCATCGGTAGACGTATCACAGGTTGGTGACCGCGAGGCGGCGATATCTGTCCGACAACGGATGCAGTAGTGAATCACGCGGAGATTCTCAGAAGAGTAAGTCTCGCCTGCGCGGTCCAGACATCACCCGATATTGATGAGAGCAGCGTCCTACATACCGGGCGCGTGTTCATCGCCTGCAGTTCGGAGTTCCATCTGCTGACGGGGAGTTACCGACCGGGGAGACCGCGCGCTTCGTGAGCATTGCCGCGCCGAAGACGGCGATCAGTCCGACAGCGAACAAAACGGCACTGCAGTGAACGCCGCTGCGGCCGGCAGTTCAGTCGGACTTACCGCTATCAGTCGTCCCCAGAGGTTGTGTCCAGCGTGCAGCAGCGT
>CAZLOO010000412.1:0-2545 GCA_964561055.1 uncultured Halobacteriales archaeon | reverse complement strand
AGAGGTAGGAGAAGGTCAACTCTCCAGCCGCTGCACCCTGTCGGCCCACTCGCGGAGCCGCTTTAGAGCCGCCTGTTCGGCGCGGCTCACGGGGTCATCCGTACCGAGTTCGTCGCTGTCGAAGGCGTTCAGCACGACCCGCTCGGCGTCCCCGACGTAGGAGAGTAGCCGGCCGACATCGCGGTCGGGATCCTGGTACGGAATAGTAGCGTCGTTGATAAACACTGCCCGCGGCCGGGCCGGAGCGACCGCCAGCAACCGGGCGGCGACGCCACCGTTCTCGCGGGCCAGCGATAGAGCCGCCTCGTCGCTTCCGCCCTCTGCCCGCGGGGCGTGGGCCTCAATAGCGCCGTACCACGCCTTCCCAGGATCTGTAAAGCGGGTGAGCCTACCGCCGAGGAGTCGTCCCTGGCGCTCCAGTTCGGGGGCGAAGTCCAGTAGCACCACCTCCTCCGGGCCGCTCTTCTCAACCCACTCCTCAAACAGCCGAGCGGTCGTGCGGGTCTTGCCAGCGTTCGAGGGACCGGTGATCAATAGCCGGCGAGACGGCTCAGTCGCCACGGCTCGCCACCCTCCCCGGACTACGGGTCGCGGCCCGGAGGAATTTCACCAGCAGGACCAGCGTCGCCAGTCCCACCGCTGCCGCGAACATGAGTACCAGGACGTCGACGGCCCCGCTGGCGGTACCAATCCGGTCGGCGAGCTGGACGCCGTTGACCACGAGCACGACCCCGAACAGGACGGCGCCGGCGAGATTCCGCCAGCGACCGTTCGGCTCCGCCACCGCCTCGGGATCGTTCAGCAGGTACAGGACCACCAGCAGCGCGAAAGGTGTTCCGATGAGCCCGAACGCCAGCACCAGCACCAGCAGCGGGAGGAAGGGCAGCCCCTGACCGAGCAGGGCACCCCCGGCCGACAGCAGGGCAGTCGCCGCCAGCACCGCCCGGTAGCGGTGGTCGCCAATGTCCGTATCCCACCCCAGTTTGTCTGCGAGCAGATACGGCGGGACGACAGTGTTGCCCCCGAGCGTTGAGACAGCGGCCCCGAGCAGCCCGGCGAGAAAGAGCCGACTCGCGTACTCGCCGGCCAGCGGCGCCAGCGCCTGCGAGGCGGCGATGGCGCCGATAGTGTTCTCGACTTGGCCCGGCAGCACCGTTGCCGCTACGAGAAAGACCGCAAGGCTGTACACCCCGAACGCGACGCCCATCGAGCCCACCACGTCGACCAGCGCTGTGTCGTAGTCCGCGCGGGTCCACCCCCGCGAGCGCATCGTGTACGACTGCATCGTCACGAGGGTGATGTGGACCGCGCCGCCGAGGATGCCAGCGGCGACCAGCGCCGAGGAGAGACCGCCGGTGCTCGCGGGCAGGCCAGGGACGAGGCCGGCGAGCGCCGGGCCGGGCTCCGGGGGGACGACTATCAACGACGCGAGAAAGGCCAGCACGACGAACGCGACGAGCGCCTTCGCGCCCAGTTCCGCCACCCGGTAGCCTCCGCCGGCAAGGCCGACCGCGAGGACGACTGCCCAGAGCACGCCCCACAAGGGAATCGAGCCCGGGAACAGCGTGGCGGAGACGCTGGCCAGCGTGAGCATGATGACCAGTTGCGCCAGTCCTGCAGCGAGCACGGTGTCGCCCACGAGCAGCCAGGCCCACCCCTTGCCGAGACGCTCCTCGAGGACACTCACGATGCCCTGCTCTGTAAGCAGGCCCAGCCGCATCGCCAGGTACTGTGCGAGCGTGCCGAAGACGGCCGACAGCACGACCACCCACAGCAGGTCGTAGCCGAACGCCGCCCCGGCGGTGACCAGGCTCGCCATCGTCGCCGGGCCGGCGGCGATGGCGCCAGCCAGCCACGCCGGCCCGAGCCCCGACAGGCCCATCCGGAGCCGCGCGAGCGTCGGTGTCATACGCGGCGCTACGCCCCCGAGGAATAAATACTCGGTACTACTACCGGGTGGTCAGGGGTCGGTCACGTCGTACTCCAGCACCACCCCGTCGTCGAGGCGTTCGACGCCGGTCAGCGCCAACTGGGGGAACGCCTCCACGAACCCTTCGCCGTCGGCTAGGGTGGGGGCGTCCCGGCCGCCGATGACGAGGCTCCCGACGAACAGTGAGAGATCATCGACCAGCCCTGCCTCGAACAGCGAGAAGATCAGCTCACCACCCCCCTCCACGAACAGGTCCGATATTCCTTCGCGCTCGAGCGCCGCCAGCGCCCGAGGGAGCGACACCCGACCGTCTTTTGCCTCGGCCTCTATCAGCCGCGCGCCCGCCTCTGCGAGCGTCGCCCGCGGCTCGGCGGGGGCGTCACCGGTCACCAGGAGATACGTGTCCGCTCCACCGTCGAGGATGGCGGCGTCCGGCGGCGTCCGGCAGGTGGAGTCGACGACCACGCGCGCCGGGGCACCCTTCTTGTCGGTCGTGGCGCGGTGTCTCTCGTCGTAGCGGGTGAGCGAAGGATCGTCCGCCAGTACCGTCCCGACGCCGACGACGACGGCGTCCGCCTCCGCGCGGAGCCGGTCGACGCGGGCGAAGTCCTCCTC